>DASSWB010000120.1:0-18758 GCA_035705495.1 Salinimicrobium sp.
GGAAGTTTTTCCAAACTTTTAAAAGAAAACAATATTCCTTTTCCTGAATTTGGTGTTGCTGAAACGGCTGAAGAAGCATTGAATTTGGCCGACACACTCGATTTTCCAATCCTTGTGAGACCTTCCTATGTTTTGGGCGGACAAGGAATGAAGATTGTGATCAACAAAAAAGAATTGGAAGAACACGTTGTTGATTTACTTCGAAAAATACCGAACAATAAATTGCTGTTGGATCGATATTTAGATGGTGCAATTGAAGCTGAAGCCGATGCGATTTGTGATGGTGAAGATGTTTACATTATCGGGATCATGGAACATATTGAACCTTGCGGAATACATTCGGGCGATTCAAATGCCACTTTGCCCCCATTTAATTTGGGCGAATTCGTTTTACAACAAATAAAAGATCACACGAAGAAAATTGCCTTGGCATTGAATACCGTCGGGCTCATTAATATCCAGTTTGCGATCAAAGATGATATGGTTTATATCATTGAAGCGAATCCGCGTGCTTCGCGGACGGTTCCTTTTATTGCAAAAGCTTACGGTGAACCTTATGTGAACTATGCAACAAAAGTCATGTTGGGCGAGAAAAAAGTGAAGGATTTTAAATTCAATCCGAAGTTGAATGGTTTTGCGATCAAGCAACCTGTTTTTTCATTTGATAAATTCCCGCACGTAAACAAAAAACTGGGACCTGAAATGAAAAGTACAGGGGAAAGCATTTTGTTCATCGACAGCCTGAAAGATGATATATTTTACGATTTGTATTCCAGAAGAAAAATGTATTTGAATAAGTAGTTTTTTAATTCTGAATCAAAAAAACGTCTTTGCGAGTTTTCCACTTTCGGAAAACGTGGCAATCTGTTGGTGGGGAACGGAGAACGTGGTTGGAGGTTCGATTCATGAGATTGCCGCGCTCCGTGCCTACGCTCGCAATGACGCTTCCAGTCGTACCTCCTTCGCAATGACGGTTATTTTTTAAAAATAAAATAAACCGCTAGGATCAAACAGATGAAAGCCGCAAAATGATTCCATTTGAAGGTTTCGTTTTTGAAAGCCAAAAAAGTAAAGACGGTAAACACAACCAGTGTGATTACTTCCTGTAACACTTTCAGTTGGATCAAGGAGAAAGGCCCGCCGGTTTCCCTGAAACCAATCCGGTTTGCGGGAACTTGGAAAATATATTCAAAAAACGCGATTCCCCAACTGATTAATATAATAGCAAAAATCCCGAGTTTTTGAAAACCTTTCAACTCTCCAAATTTCAAATGCCCATACCAAGCAAGTGTCATGAAAATGTTGGAACAAACAAGTAATCCGATTGTAAATAATCCTTTCATCACTTTTAATTTTTTAGGGTTTAATTCCCCGATGCTTCATCATTTTTTTTGGAATTTGAAATTTATTTTTTTTGGAATTTGATATCTCTTTTGCTTGCATCGAGGTAGTTCATTTTTAGAACCAAAAACGGATTCCCAATATGGAAATCCGCTTAAAAATTTATGTTATTTATTGAGGAACTACTCTTTTACAAAGGCTTCCATCACTTGCTGACTTACTCCCATATTTGAGAATCCGCCGTCATTGTATAAGTTTTGTAGCGTCACTTTTTTTGTCAGATCAGAGAAAAGTGAAACCGTGTAATTCGCGCAATCCATTGCAGTGGCATTTCCTAAAGGCGACATTTTATCGGCGTAAGCAATAAATCCGTCGAATCCTTTCACTCCTTGTCCGGCCGTAGTTGGTGTTGGAGATTGAGAAATCGTATTCACACGTACTTTTTTATCCTTTCCGAAGAAATAACCAAAACTACGCGCAATCGATTCCAAATAAGCTTTGTTGTCGGCCATATCATTATAATCGGGGAAAACGCGTTGTGCAGCCATATAAGTCAAAGCGACAATACTCCCCCACTCGTTCATGGCATCTTTTTGATACAATGTTTGCATTACCTTATGGAAAGAAACCGCAGAAACATCCCAACCTTTGGTGGTGAAATCGTAATTCATTCCAGTATAGTGGTTGCCTTTTCTCACGTTTACAGACATTCCGATAGAGTGAAGCACAAAATCAATTTTTCCACCCAAAATCTCCATCGCTTTTTCCACAAGATTATTGAGGTCGTCCAAATTGGTCGCGTCAGCAGGAATAATCTGCGAATTTGTTTTCTCGGCCAACTGATTGATACTTCCCATTCTCATAGCGATTGGCGCATTCGTCAAAACAAAAGTTCCGCCTTCTTCATGCACGCGCTCAGCTGTTTTCCAAGCGATTGAATTCTCATCAAGTGCACCAAAAATAATTCCTCTTTTTCCTTTAAGTAAGTTGTAAGACATATTGTAAAGTTTAACTTTTTCCGAGTGTAAATATAACAGAAATATTAATTAAGTAATGCTTTTGCATGTGCCAATGCTGATGATGATAAATCTTTGCCGCCCAACATTTGTGCAAGTTCCTCAATCCGTTCTGCTTCGTCCAATTTTTTCATGTAAGTCACAGTCGTATTTTGAACATCTTCCTTATAAATTTTAAAATGTGTGCTTCCTTTTCCAGCAATCTGTGGTAAATGTGTAATGGCGATTACTTGCATATCTGAACCCATTTGTTGCAAAATAGTTCCCATTTTCTGTGCAATATCTCCGGAAACACCTGTATCAATTTCATCGAAAATGATTGTTGGTAGTTTGCTGTATTTCGCCAATATGCTTTTTACCGCCAACATGATCCGGGAAAGTTCCCCACCGGAAGCTGCTTTTTTCAATTCCAAAAAGTTGGTTCCCTTGTTTGCCGACAGAAGCCAGTTTAATTTGTCGCGTCCATTTTCCAAAAGTTCTTGTTGGGGAATCAATTCTATTTTTAAACGTGCATTTGGCATTCCGAGGTTGGCAACAGTGGTTTCCAATTGTTCCACAAAATGCGGAATTGCTTTTTTCCTTTTTAGATGGATTTCTTCGGAAATTTTTTCCAAGTTCTCTTCTTGTTTTTTAATTTCCAAAAGAACCTGCTGAAGGTTGGCTTCTGCATTTTCCGAAATAGAAGTTTTATGCTCAAGTTCCGCCGTGATCTCCATCAGTTCCGAAACCGTGGAAACCGCATGCTTTTTCTGAAGGTTGTAGATTTGCTGAAGCTTTATGTTGACTTCTTCCAATTCCTCTGGGTTCGCCTCTACCCTTTCCAATAAATTTTCTGTTTCCGTGGCAATATCATCAACTTCAATAGCAACACTTTGGATTCGCTCCAGCAAATTTTGATAATTCGGGGAAAATGAAGCCAATTTTTGAAAACTTGAACGGATTTCTTTTAATGTCGCGGAAGTACCCAGCTCTTCTTTTTGAATATTAAAAAGTGCCAAACTCAAATGTTCTTTTAAAAACTCGACATTGTTTAATTGCTCATGACGCTCTTCCAATTCTTTTTGAATTCCGTTGACCAACTTTGCTTCTTTTAATTCATTCAGAAGAAACAAATTGTAGTCATATTCTTTGGCAGCTTGGTTTTGTTGTTCCTGTAAATCGGTGAATCTTCTACGCGTATTTTTCAATTCTGAAAAAGCCAATTTATATGTTTTCAATAAATCAGAATTTCCCGCCAAGGTATCCATGACCTCGAATTGATAGTTATTATCGCCTAAATGAAGCGTTTCATGCTGACTATGAATATCAATTAAATACGCTCCCAAATCCTGTAACGCATTTAAAGTGGTCGGTGTATCGTTTATAAAAGCCCTGGATTTTCCCGAAGCAAGAATTTCCCTCCTAATGATTGTGGTTTCTTCAAAATCAAGATCTTCAGTTTCAAAAAAAGCTTTTAGGTTATAATTTGAAATATTGAAAACGCCTTCAATAACACATTTTTTTGATGTATCCCGAATCGCACTGTAATCGGCGCGTTTGCCTAAAAGCAGGGAAAGTGCACCAAGAATAATAGATTTTCCCGCGCCTGTTTCACCTGTGAGAATGGTAAATCCTTCCTGAAGATCGACATGAATATCTTCAATGAGCGCAAAATTTTTAATGGAAAGTGACTTAAGCAATGAATTTTATTTTAGGTTAAAGATACGTGAGAATCCATTGCTTTTCCAAAAGTAAAAAAGCGAAAATTACATTCGGATATTCTGCCAGTTATCTGCATAAAAAGGTGCCATTGCATTTAAAATATCAAGCACTTCCTTTATAGGAATCGCGGGTCCTCCGGAGAAAACCTTTTCAATTTCTTCAGCTTTGGCGTCAAAAAAGACGCGCAACAATAAAGAATTTGGTCGACTCTTGTTCATTGTATTCAGTTTTTCCAACGAAACGGCTATATTTTGCTTCGCTTCCTCCTGATTTTGCGCCATTTTGTCCATTCCCAATCGGTGGTAATCGTACATGGCTTCCCGATAACCGCTGTAGGAATTGCTCAATAAATCCGTGTTTAATCTATATCTGGATCTTGAACCATCTGCTGGTCTCCAACCGCTGGTTCTCCCTTGTTGAGCAACACTCACAATCTGGCTGGCTTCGTTAAAATAAGCTGTTCCCCCGTTCAATTCGAAGGTATCGGCATTCAATCCCATGATCGTGTAAACATAATAAGCAACTACAGAAACTAGGTTTGAAGAATAGGAATTCCTATCAAATTGAAGCGGTTGATGTTCAGTATAAGTGAAACTTAATTGTTCGTCGTTGAAGTTGAAAATCGGCGTACTGTAAGTGCTGTTAAAAACAGGTCTCGAAGATTGAATTTGAATAGTCCCTACAAAATTATTCCCATCGAAGGAAGTAATGTTAATGTACATATTGCAATCGATTCGTTCCCGGATTTCCCAAGTTTCCTCAACCCAATTAGTTTCATTCACAAAAGATTCAATTGCATCTTCCAAAGTTTTAAAAACCGGCATGTTGCTGCGTCCAGTTTGTTCTGCGTTTATAACCACAGTACAATTTAATTGCTGAGCGCTCAAGCCCACGATAGAAAATATAGTAAAAAGAACCGTGAAAAATTTATTCATTTGTAAGTAGTATTACTTCATTAATTATATCCCTCGCAACTTCTTGTTTTGGTTTTAAACCAAATTCCATTATTTCGCCCGATTTTTTTATAATCGAAATTTTATTTGTTTCCTTTTGAAATCCAGCACCAGCATCGTTCAAAGAATTCAAGACTATAAAATCAAGATTTTTTCTTTCTAATTTAGATTTTGCATTTGCTGTTTCATTCTCTGTTTCAAGAGCAAATCCCACCAATTTTTGATGTTTTTTATTGTTCCCCATCCAGCCCAGAATATCGGGATTTCTCTGGAGCACAATCGTCATTTCTTCTTCAGCTTCTTTTTTGATTTTTTGTGCTGCAACAAATTTCGGTCGGTAATCTGAAACCGCAGCAGCAGCAATGGCTACGTCAACAGAATCAAAATGAATTTGTACAGCTTTCAGCATTTCTTCTGCGGAATTTATCCGGATCAAATTGATGTTGCTGCCTTTCACATTCAAATCCGTAGGACCGGAAATTAAAATCACTTCGGCACCTAGTTTTTCGGCTGTTTTCGCAATTTCAAAACCCATTTTTCCGCTGGAATGGTTTCCAATAAAACGAACGGGATCTATAGCTTCGTATGTGGGTCCGGCTGTAATTAGGATTTTCTTTTCTTTGAGTGGCAATTGGTTCAGGAGATGGTTTTCCAGAAATGAAAAAATCTCCTCCGGCTCGGCCATTCTTCCTTCTCCCACCAATCCGCTGGCCAATTCACCAGTTTCCGCAGGAATGAAAATATTGCCAAAAGATTCGAGGGTTTGAATGCTATGTTTTGTAGATGGATGTTGGTACATATCCAGATCCATCGCTGGCGCAAAATAGACGGGACATTTGGCAGAAAGATACGTGGCAAGCAATAAGTTATCACTGTTGCCGATTGCCATTTTTGAGAGCGTGTTGGCGGTTGCGGGGGCAATAATCATTAAATCGGCCCATAATCCCAACTCCACATGATTGTTCCAAAGTTCATTTTCCTGCTCATTGGTAAATGAGGAAAAAACTTCATTTTTTGAAAGCGTGGAAAGTGTAAGTGGAGTGATAAAATCTTTGGCCGCGGGTGTCATTACAACTCTGACCTGCGCACCGGCTTTAATGAATAACCGGACCAAATTGGCTGTTTTATAAGCGGCAATACCAGCTGTTATGCCCAATAGTATTTTTTTGCCGCTTATTACAGACATGATGTTTATACTTCTTCGGTACCTTTAGCGGTATCGCGGTAGTAAATTTTATTATTGATCCATTCCTGAACCGCCATAGCATGAGGTTTCGGAAGTTTTTCGTAGTATTTGGAAACTTCTATTTGTTCCTTATTTTCAAAAACTTCATCAAGACTATCATTATAAGTCGCAAATTCATCAAGCTTCTCCAACAATTCTTTTTTGATTTCCGTGTTTATTTGAGTTGCACGTTTGGCAATAATGGAAATCGCTTCGTAAATATTGTCGGTAGGCGCATCGATAATATTCTTGTCGATCGTGGTGGTATTAATCGGTGCTTCTGTTCTTTTCAAATCCATTTTTTCCTTATTAAAATTATAAAGTCTCTTCTTCGTTTGTTTGCCGTGATTTTATATCCGACAATGCTGTATTTGCTTGTTCAGCGAATTCTCCTTCCGGATAATATTTTATGTAATTATTATAATAATCCTCGGCTGCATCCAATCTTTCTTGGGTTTTTGAGGCAATACTGTTGATTGCCAGTTCATAAGCCGCATCAAATTTGTAGTAGTAAGCGCGTTCCCTGAATGGAGAACCTGGATATTCCAAAATGAAATTCTCGAAAGCCTCGATTGCTGCCTTATAATCTTCGGTATGATGATACTGCTTCGCAATTTCGTATGCTTTTTTATCCAATTTTGTACGTAACTCGATCAAAAGCTCATTAGCTTGCTTGATGTTTTCCCCTTCAGGAAATCTATTGATATAAGCCTGTAATTTATCGATTGCTTTTTTTGTATCGGTCTGATCCAAAGTGTATCGGGGAGATTCTTCGTAATAGCTTTTTGCACTTTTGAAAAAAGCTTCTTCCAATTTATCACTGGAAGGATATAACTGCACAAATCTTTCAAACTGATAACTGGAAATATAAAAATCACCCAATAAGTAATATGTATTTGCATACATAAACATCAATTTCTGTGCTTGGGGTTTTCCACGATAAGAAGGAACTATTTGTTCAAAAAGTTTCAAGGCTTTTTTCAACTTTCCGTTGCTCTCCTCTTCCACTCCTTCATTATAAAATTTTTCACCGAGCGCATATTTCGCAGCAACATCATCCTTTTTCAAAACCTTTTGATACTCACTACAAGAGGCGGCGATCAGTAAAACACAAATAAGTAAAATTCCTTTTTTCATAAATTGTAAAAACATCGTGCAAAAATACTCTTTTTTTAGCATTCTGAAAAACTAAATATTAGAGATCATATTGCCTCGGAACGAAAATAGTTTTTAAACTCTAATTTTCTTAAAAAACCTTGATAAAACCTGACAATTCGTTCTCCAATTCTTTTGAAACAGGAACCAACGGCAAACGAAGTTCATTTTGGCACAAATCAAGTTTGGTCAACACAGCTTTTATTCCTGCTGGATTGCCTTCAGCAAAGATCATATCTATTGCAGGTGCAATTTTATGGTGGATTTTGAAAGCTTCGGCCGATTTTCCTTCCAAACCTAATTTTACCATTTTAGAAAATTGTGCGGGAAATCCTTGGGCAATTACAGAGATAACGCCACTTCCGCCAGCCAAGATCATTGGCAACGTAATCATGTCATCACCCGAAATAACCAGAAAATCATCTGGCACTGCGTCAATCAATTTCATAGCCTGAACAATATCTCCTGCTGCTTCTTTGATTCCGATAATGTTTGAAAAATCCTTCGCCAATCTCACCACCGTTTGCGGAAGTACATTTGAACTCGTCCGTCCCGGTACGTTATACAGAATGATTGGTTTCGGGGAAACTTTGGCGAGTTTTTTGTAATGCTGGTAAATCCCCTCTTGTGTTGGTTTGTTGTAATAAGGCGAAACCGAAAGAATTGCGTCAAAATTAGATAAATCCCGCGTGGTGAGTTCCTCCGTGACGGCCATTGTATTGTTTCCTCCAACTCCCAGCACCAAGGGTACGCGTGAATTGTTTTCATCAATAACGGTTGAAATCACGAGATTTTTTTCCTCTTTGGTTAAAGTGGCGCTTTCTCCTGTTGTACCTAATACAACCAAATAATCCACACCATTTTCAATTTGAAAAGAAACAACTTTCCTTAATCCTTCTACATCTACCGTTTTGTCGGCTTTAAATGCTGTTACCAAAGCAACGCCGGTTCCTATAAATTTATTCATTTTTGAGCATCTTTAAAATCCGTAAATATTTTATCAATTCTTTGGAAAACCCTTCCACATCTTGAATGTCGGTTTTAATAATCAAATCGTAGAATTGTTCGTTTTCAACATCAATTCCGACTTTAAAATTGGCTTTTGAAGTGGCAATGAGCAAATTGAAGGACAAATTTCCTTTATTATTGTACCCGAGAAGCAAATCGAATTCCTGTTCTAGGAAGTTTTTAATTTCTGCGGATTTTATTGAACCTCCAATTCCAATATTTTTGGGCGATACTTGTAGAAATTGTGCTTCTTGATTCGGTTTTTTCGAATCGGAAAAAGCGACAATTTTTAGATTTTCCACATCAAGTTCCTTCTGTAATTTCAAAAATGCTTCGGCTTGAGAAAAAACATCCATATTCACAATCACCCCGACACTTTTGATAGATTCCAAAGGAAAAACCTGTTGTCGTTTTTCCAAAGAAACCTTTATTTTTCGCCTAATCGCGGTCTTTTTTACGCTTGTTAAAACCATCGTTCAAAAATAAAGCAAAATTTCACAGAAACAACAAAAAGAATTGAATACAATTATTGGGCAAGGTTCGCTTTAAAATAAATAAAATTTACCAGTGTTTCTTCGGTTCAATCCGTAATAAACCAATGCGGCGTAAGCAGCTGTATGACAGACTGGATAAAAGATCAAAACGCTCAAATCTTCTATAACCATGAGTTTAAAAAACAGCGAAGTTTCACCAAAAATCAAAAATGATGCAAATAACATCAACGCCAAAGAAGCGCGATGTGATTTCAGAAAATAAACCGTAAAACTGAGGCAAAGCAAAAGATTGAGAAGAATTAAATAAATGTAAGTAAGAAGTTCATATCCAGGGAGAACCTGCGGTACCAACTCAAACATGGATAAAAACAAGAAAATGGAAAAACCAAAGATGATAAGCAGCGAAAGAATTTCCAAAAAATGAACCCGCGACCTTCTAAATTCCGTTAATGCGTAGATAAATAGCGGAAAAATTCCAGCAAAAAACAAAGTGAATGAAAGCTCGGGGAATTTGTCATATCCAAAAACCAGTAACAAATCCCTTATGTAAAAGAAAAAAAATATGATTACAACAGGAATTTTAATTTTGTCGGGCCATTGAAAATAGTAGATAAGAAGCGATGGAATAAAAAGAAAATTGATGGTAAAAACCATCTCATTTAAGTCTAAAATGGAGCCTAAAATAAACAAAGACCCCAATATAGAAGAAATAAATAAGAATATTCTTTTTGGGTTCAAACGTGAATTTTTATGAAAATTTAAGATGAAAGTAAACTTTTTTTAATGAATTCAGTAGGTTTATGCACAGAATTTTTTTTAGAATGGATTTTACGATCTGTTATCTAAAAAATAAATAATTAAAAAAAGTACATTTGTTTTTGTAACCGGAACAATGAAATCCACATGTACAAAAAACTACTTCTGTTATCTTTCTTGATCTTATTTTTCTCTTGTAAAGAAACTGAATATCAACTTGTTCAATCTGACGGGAAATCAATAAACATCAATGATTCCATAGAAGCAGACGAAGGAATCAAAACTTTTATCGCGCCTTATAAAAACCGTATTGATGAAGAAATGAGCACTGTCTTGGCTTATTCTCCACAAGATTTGGATAAAAAAAATGGTGAACTCAATACAGCCATTGGCAATATGATGGCCGATGCAGTTATGGAATTATCTTCCCCGGTTTTTGAGAGTCGCACGGGAATTAAATTGGACGCCGTTCTTTTGAATTTCGGCGGAATCAGATCCACAATCGGAAAAGGAGACATAACCACCAGAACTGCATATCAAATAATGCCTTTTGAAAATGAGGTTGTGGTTGTTGAACTTGCCGCTCCCGAGATGAAGGAACTTGTAAATTATTTGAAAGAAGCAAAAACCGCACATCCAATCTCGGGAATCGAAATTGTTTTGGATGAAGAAGGAAGCATTGAAAAAGCACTTGTTCAAGGTCAACCTATTTCCGAAGATGAAACTTATTTCATAGCCACGAATGATTATTTAATGAACGGTGGTGATAACATGAATTTTTTCAAGGACAGAAAAAGTGAAACCTTCATCGATTATAAGATCAGAAATCTACTTATTGACTATTTCAATAAAAAAGATACAATAGCACCGGTCATCGATGCGCGCTTTATAAAAATAAAAGAATGAAAAGACGGACTTTTGTAAAACAAACGGCTGCCGTAGGTGCATTGGCGGGAATTGGAAGTTTAGGTTTATATTCTTTTTCCGCGGAAGAGAAACGTAAACACATCACCATTTTGCACACCAATGATGTTCACAGTCATATTGAACCTTTTGCCGCAACAGATCCCAATTATCCGAATCAAGGAGGCGTCTCAAGAAGATATACGTTGATTAACCAAATCAGAAAAGAAAATCCGAATACATTGCTTCTTGATGCGGGCGATATATTTCAAGGAACCCCTTTTTTTAATTTTTATGGAGGCGAACTCGAATTCAAATTAATGACCAAATTGGGATATGATGCCGCAACTTTGGGAAATCACGATTTTGATAATGGCATAGACGGATTATTTGCGCAACTTCCCCACGCGAATTTCGAATTTTTATGTGCCAATTATGATTTTTCGAATACCATAATGGACGGAAAAACAAAGAATTATAAAGTGTTTGTGAAAGATGGAATTCGGATTGGTGTTTTCGGACTCGGAATTGAACTTGAAGGACTTGTGGGCAAGAAAATGTACAAGGAGACAAAGTATTTGAATCCTGTTGAAATTGCCACGGATATCACCAAAACTCTGAAAGAAGAGGAAAATTGTGACATCGTAATTTGTCTTTCGCATTTGGGATATGAATACGGATCGGATAAAATAAGTGATTTGAAATTGGCTTCACTCACCAAAAATATCGATTTGATTATTGGTGGGCACACCCATACTTTTTTGCCAAAACCAACAGAAGTCAAAAATTCTGAAGGCAAAAAAGTACTTGTAAACCAAACAGGTTGGGCAGGTGTTAATTTAGGCCGAATTGATTTTTTCTTGGATGAGGAAAACAATCTGCAATCTGAAGGATCGATTCTTCCGATATAACTTCTCTGGAAAAAATAAATTTCAAATTCCAAAAAAAATATATTCCAAAAAAGGAAAATCAAATTCCAAATTCCAAAAAGTGGAAAAACCGATGTAGGCATCGGGGAATTATTTTAAAAGAATTAAAACGCAATTCCAGATGAACCATCGGCATTTTAAGTTGTTCAAGCCTTATGGATATTTAAGTCAGTTTAAAAACAATCAAACGAGGCGAAAAAACAAAAAATTACTTGGGGAACTCTATGGTTTTCCTGAAGGAACAATGGCTATCGGGCGTTTGGATGAAGATTCGGAAGGACTTCTTCTTCTGACAACTGATGGAAAATTCAGTGAAGCAATCAGAAGCAAATCCATCGAAAAGGAATATTATGTTCAAGTAGATGGAATTATTTCCGAAGATGCTATTTCCAAATTAAAAGACGGCGTTGAAATTAGCGTTCACGGAAAGAAATACCTGACGCTCCCCTGCCCTGTTTTTAAATTGGAAGGAATTCCGGATTTACCTTCAAGAAATAAAAAAATCAGGGATGAAAGGCACGGACCCAGTAGTTGGATTTCTATTACGCTGACCGAAGGGAAATTCAGGCAAGTCAGAAAAATGACTGCTGTGGTAGGTTTTCCGACTTTAAGATTGGTACGGGTCAGAATTGGATCGGAAACTGTTGGCGCAATGAAATCCGGTGATGTTTTGCCGTTACTATGGCAATCTGAAAACTGATGTTTTGAAAATTATTATCTTTAAGGAAATTTTAAACATTCTTCAATGTCCGTTACAGCCAAAAAACAAGAAAATTCAAATGAAACCGTGGCACTTCTTTACAAGGACTTTGCAAATTTAAAGACCTTTGTTTTTTATGTGTCGGAAGAATCAGCGTTTTTTATGAAGCTGCTATCTGCAAAAGTTTATAGATCAGAAACTCCAAATCTTTATGAGAAACTGAAAAAATTTATTACCAAAGTCGAGAAAACCAAAACAGAAGCCGAGAATTGGAATTCGGCTTTGGAAGAGCATAAAGATCAAATCAGATTACTTCTGGGAGATCAAAACCGAAACCCAAAAGACTTTTACGAAAATGAGCATATCAAATTAAAAGAACAAGTTTTGGCCTTTATAAACGATTCCAATAATTTGAAATTGGATATTTTCCGATTTACCGGAGACTTGCTATTAACGGAATAGATTTTTTAAATCCAAAAAAATCCCATCCCATTAGAGAATTTGCGCTGCGTGATCCTTGGTTTTTACTTTTGAAATCACATCTTCAATCACTCCATTTTCATCAATAATAAAAGTCGTTCGATGAATCCCATCGTAGGTTCTTCCCATAAATTTCTTCGGTCCCCAAACACCAAAAGCATTTATCACTTCCTTGTTTTCATCAGCCAAAAGCCGAAAGGGCAGTTTATATTTATTTTTAAAATTTTGTTGCCTCTTTTTGCTATCGGCACTAACTCCGAGAATAGCATATTCATTTTCCTGAAACCGGGTCCAGTTGTCCCGAAGGTTACAAGCTTCCATTGTGCAGCCTGGTGTACTGGCTTTTGGATAAAAGAAAACCACAAGTTTCTGATTTTGAAAATCAGATAATTTCACAATATTTCCATCTTGATCTTCCGCTGTAAAATTTGGCGCCTTGTCCCCTACTTGCAATGTTGTCATAATACTTACTTTTGTAGTAAAATTAAGGAATATGAACAAACAGCAAAGAATAAACTTTGTTATTGATACGTTGGAAGAAATTTATCCGGAAGTCCCTATTCCCTTAGATCATAAAGATCCTTATACCTTATTGATTGCAGTGTTGTTAAGCGCGCAAAGTACGGATGTAAGGGTGAATCAAATTACTCCGAAGCTTTTCGAAAAAGCAGATAATCCGTTTGATATGATAAAAATGTCGGTGGAAGAAATTCGGGAAATCATAAAGCCTGTTGGTTTGTCACCAATGAAATCCAAAGGAATTCACGGACTGTCACAAATCCTGATCGACAAGTACAATGGTGAAGTACCGCAAAGTTTCGAGGCTTTGGAAGCTTTACCTGCTGTTGGACATAAAACAGCGAGCGTGGTAATGTCACAAGCTTTTAACGTTCCGGCTTTTCCGGTTGATACACATATCCACCGACTGATGTACAGGTGGAATTTTTCAAATGGAAAAAATGTGGTTCAAACAGAAAAGGATGCAAAACGTATTTTTCCAGAAGCACTTTGGAACAAACTTCACCTACAAATAATATATTACGGCCGAGAATATTCTCCCGCCAGGGGCTGGAATTTGGAAAAAGATATTATTACAAGTACAATTGGAAGAAAAACTGTCTTGAAAGATTACGAGACTAAAAAAAGTCCGGCAAAAAAATAATTTGTCGGACTTTTAGTGACTAATTTAAAATAGACTTGAACTTTAAACTACCAAATCTGGTAATTTTTAATGCTTTACTGTAATTGAGCAAAAAAGAAATGGTTTCTTTTCTGGGATTCAGGGTCACTTTTTTTTCCGGTGAAGGATTTGTGTAAAGTTTTGCCATAATTCTCAAATTGGTTTTTATTTGAAAACGGAACAAAACCGAAATTATTGTATGCTTAATTTGTCAAAACCAAATTATGTTTTTCAATCACTTTTCTCAAGTTTATCAAGGCATAACGCATCCTTCCCAACGCAGTGTTTATGCTTACTCCCGTTTGTTCTGAGATTTCTTTAAAGCTCATATCTTTGTATATTCGCATCACCAATACTTGCTTTTGATCCTCGGGAAGTTCTTCAATTAAAGACTGCACATCGGTCTCGATTTGATCTTTAATAATTCGTTTCTCCGCATTTAACGAAGAATCCGTCAAGAGGGAAAAAATATCGAATTCACCCGTATTTTGAAATTTGGGCATTCTGTTGTTTTTCCTGAAATGGTCAATAACCAGATTATGCGCAATTCGCATTACCCACGGTAGGAATTTACCTTCTTCATTGTAATTTCCTTTTTTCAAGGTATTAATGACTTTTATGAAGGTGTCCTGGAAAATATCTTCGGCCACATCGCGATCAAAAACTTTAGAATAGATAAAGCTATAAATTCTTTGTTTGTGCCGATAAATTAAAATGGATAGCGAATTTTCATCGCCTTTAATAAAATTGCTTACAAGATAAGCATCAGTGGGTTGAACATCTTTCATACACGTTACTTTATGATGGTTTAGGAAAACCTGAATTTTTTAAAAATTAAAGTAACAGTATGCTATAGGCAATAGATTTAATTGTTGTTCGTTGGAAACAAATATAACAACATAAATTTCTTATTTGCAAAATAATCTTAAAAATTTTAACTTTTTTCATTCGTGTGATGCCATTTAATGATTAGAAGCGATTAGTATCTTTGCATTAGAAAATATGATAATGGCAGTAAATCTTTCCGAAGTCAATCCGCAGGACAACATAATAATCAAAGGAGCTAAACTCCACAACCTAAAAAACATTGATGTTGTTATACCGCGAAATAAACTTGTTGTTATAACGGGACTTTCGGGTTCCGGTAAGTCAAGTTTGGCTTTTGATACCCTATATGCCGAAGGTCAGCGCAGATATGTGGAAAGTTTGTCTTCGTATGCACGACAATTTCTTGGTCGTCTTAACAAGCCGAAAGTAGATTATATAAAAGGAATTGCCCCAGCGATTGCAATTGAACAGAAAGTAAATTCGACGAATCCCAGATCTACCGTTGGTACGTCAACAGAAATTTACGATTATCTAAAACTTCTTTTCGCACGGATTGGCAGGACCTACTCTCCCATTTCTGGGGACGAAGTCAAAAAAGATACGGTTACCGATGTTATTGATTATATAAAGACTTTTGAAAACGGAGAGAAATTATTGCTTTTGGCACCCATTCACCTTGAAGAAGGCCGTTCATTGGAAGTCAAATTACAAGTTTTGGCACAACAAGGTTACAGTCGTGTAAAGGTGAAAGACGAAGTGGTTCGTATTGATGCAGTCGATTTTTCAAAAATAAAAAACACAGAAGTTTTATTGGTTGTGGACAGGATTGTCACGAAAGACGATGAAGATTTCTACAATCGGTTGGCCGATGCGGTCCAAACTGCTTTCTTTGAAGGGAAGGGAGAATTATATATTCAGTCACTTTCCGATCAAAAACAAAAACAATTCAGCAATAAATTTGAATTGGACGGAATGAGTTTTTTAGAGCCAAATGTTCATTTGTTCAGTTTTAATAATCCGTATGGCGCTTGTCCAAAATGTGAAGGTTACGGGGATGTAGTGGGAATTGATGAAGATTTGGTAATTCCGAATACGGCATTATCCGTCTATGAAAATGCCATTTTTCCTTGGCGCGGCGAAAGTATGAGTTGGTACCGGGATCAATTGGTGAACAACTCGCATAAATTCGATTTTCCTATTCACAAACCTTATTTCGAGTTGACCGAGGATCAAAAAGAATTGATTTGGAACGGAAACAAATATTTTGAAGGCCTGAATCAGTTTTTTTCATTTTTGGAAAGCAAGGCCTATAAAATCCAAAACCGCGTGATGCTTTCTCGGTATCGTGGGAAAACCAAATGTTCATTGTGTAAAGGAAAACGTTTGCGCCCAGAAGCAAATTATGTAAAAATAGGAGGCGCAAGTATCACCGATTTAGTAGAAAAGCCCATCAATAAGATCAGGGATTTCTTCAAAAACCTTGAACTCAATGCGCACGATCAACAAATAGCGAAAAGACTATTAACAGAGATTGAAAACCGATTGGAATTTTTATCCCGTGTCGGTTTGGATTACCTCACATTAAATCGAAAATCAAACACGCTTTCTGGAGGTGAATCACAAAGAATAAATCTGGCTACTTCGCTGGGAAGTAGTTTGGTAGGATCAATGTATATTTTGGATGAACCTTCCATCGGACTCCATCCGAAAGATACCGAGAAATTAATTGGTGTTTTAAAAGATTTGCGGGATTTGGGCAATACGGTAATTGTGGTAGAACACGATGAAGATATTATGAAAGCTTCCGATGAAATTATTGATATTGGTCCCGAAGCAGGAACACACGGAGGACAAGTTGTAGCTACTGGAAATTTTGAGCAGATTCTAAAATCGGATTCACTTACGGCGCAATATTTAAATGGAAGTATGGAAATTGCGGTCCCACAAAAGAGGCGTATTTCAAAACAATGGGCAAAAATATATGGTGCGCGGGAAAACAATTTGAAAAATATTGATGTTGCTTTTCCGCTTGGTGTTTTTACTGCGGTTACAGGAGTTTCCGGAAGTGGAAAAAGTACGCTGATCAAGAAAATATTATATCCGGGAATCTTAAAGGAAATTGGAGGTTACGGGGAAAAAGCCGGACAATTTTCAAAAATTGAAGGCGATTTTTCAAATATAAAAAGTGTTGAGTTTGTTGATCAAAATCCGATAGGTAGATCTTCACGATCAAATCCCGTAACATATATTAAGGCCTACGATGATATTCGGAATCTTTTGGCTTCACAAAAATTATCTACAATCAGAAATTTCAAGCCGAAACATTTCAGTTTTAATGTTGAAGGCGGACGCTGTGAAAATTGCAAAGGTGAAGGCGAAGTGACCATAGAAATGCAATTTATGGCCGATGTACATTTAGAATGTGATGTTTGTAACGGAAAACGTTTCAAAAAGGAAGTGCTGGAAGTAAAATTTGAGGAAAAAAATATTGATGACATTTTAAATATGACCATTGATGATGCCATTCAATTTTTTGGAAATCATCATCAGAAAAAAATTGTGACAAAATTGCAACCATTACAGGACGTGGGATTGGGATATGTTCAATTGGGGCAAAGCTCTTCCACGCTTTCCGGTGGTGAAGCACAGCGTATTAAGCTGGCTTCTTTCTTGGTGAAGGGAACGACTTCAGAAAAGACTTTATTCATCTTTGATGAACCCACGACCGGTTTGCATTTTCACGATATCAATAAGTTACTAAAATCCTTTAATGCGTTGATTTCAAAAGGACATTCGGTTATTGTGATCGAACACAATATGGATTTGGTAAAATGTGCCGATCACGTTGTTGATCTAGGTTTGAAAGGCGGTGAAAATGGAGGTTATGTTATTGCAGAAGGTACTCCTGAAGAAGTCGCCAAAAACAAGAAATCTTTCACTGCAGAATATTTAAAGGAGAAATTGTAGGAAAATAGATGAAAGAGCGCTTCGCTGATAGATAATAGAATCTAAAAAAAACAGTTTTCTAGGGAGCAAAATCGAAATATTACTCCTTTTTTGAATTCAAAAAACTCATTACGGCAATTTCATAACTGTATAAACCAAATCCGATAATCACTCCGTGTGCATTTGGTGAAATGTAAGATTTGTGTCGAAAATCTTCTCGGGAAAAAGTATTTGAAATATGGACTTCCACAACAGGTAGATCAACTGCTTTCACAGCATCTCCAATTCCTACCGAAGTATGTGTATAAGCCGCGGCATTCAAAATGATTCCGTCAAAATAACCGATTGCCGCCTGTATTTTATTGATAATCTCCCCTTCCACATTGGTTTGGTAATGGCTTAATTCCAAATCTTTATATTTAAACTGAAGATTCCGGAAATAATCAGAGAAATTTTCTGAACCATAAATTTCCGGTTCCCTATTTCCGATAAGATTGATATTTGGACCGTTGATGATGAGGATTTTCATAACAACAAAATTAACCCTTTTATGGAATTCTTTTAAAATAAAGTGGTAAAAAAAAGCGGAAACAAAGTTTCCGCTTTCTGTATAAGGTTCGGTTATTATTAGAATTTGTATCCTACACCAACCATTAAAGAGTTGTATTTTGCAGAAGCATCACCCTCTCCAGTGTATCGGTTTGTAATTTCAAAACCATAACGAGCGTCAACAAAAATAGCATCAGTAATGTCATATCCAGCTCCAATTGCAAGGTCTACACCTAAAGCAGAATAATCATCACCCATTTCTTCAAGGATGTAGTTGATCTGTGGTCCAGCTTGTACGTTGAATCCACTCGCTACGTAATATTTTGCCATGATAGGCACATAAATAGCGCTCAAGTCACTTACACTTGAATAAAGAACTTCTGGTTGAAGGGCAAAACTTTCGCTAAGACCGATTTCAGCAACAAGTCCTAAGAAAAATCCGGTTTCGCTACCAGTAGCTTCGACACCACCTGCTTCCATTTTGAAAGATTCGCTGTTGAAACCAAGTTTAGCACCAAAAGCAACGTCCTGTGCGTTTGCACCCGTGAATCCAAAAACCGCGATTGCAGCAATAAGTAATACTTTTTTCATTTT
>DASSWB010000121.1:0-21670 GCA_035705495.1 Salinimicrobium sp.
CATTTAGTCCTACGTCAGCGTCCTAAAAAGATAACCCCCTAAAATATGGTTTACTGAAAATAACTGTAAAACCATAGGTTTAGGTAGACTTATAAAAAACGTTTAGGACGCTAATGATTTTAAATTAAGCCGCACTTTTTCGGGCCAAATGACTGTTTGGTTATAGTGCTCGGGGTTTGCTTGTACCGTAAGGAGGGCTTCTTCGTTTTTGAATTGTAGGGTGGCGGGGCCGGTGATGCCGGGGCGAAGTTGCAGGATTTCACGGTCTTTGCCCTGGAGTTTGTCCGCGAAGCCGGGCACGTCGGGGCGTGGGCCTACAAAGCTCATGTTGCCGATGAGGACGTTGTAGAGTTGGGGGGTCATCGAATTTGGTTTGGTTTTATTCTATAGAACAACTTGACCAAGGCGGCTTTGACTATATTTGTTTAAACCTTGTTAGATGAAAAGTTATATACTAAATGTCCCTTCTTCTCAAAAAGCCGATGATTGGTTCAGTTTCATTCGAGAAAGCTTAAAACATATAAAGGGGAAAAGCCAATTAACAGTCAATTTCAACGATGTCAGATTCATGGATACTGATGACTTTGTTGTTTTGGCTTGCTTGATAGAAAGTTTTTACATTAATGGTGCTAACATAGAATTTATTGGAGGCACCGAAAGGTTTAATAATCATTTGTTCAATATCAAGTTCAAAGAATATTGGAAAAAAGGATTTGATAGAAACAAATTTACGCTCTCTTTCAATAGAAGTACTCTTTGTCTGTGGAAAATATCAGAAAAAATGATTTATTCCTATTCAATGTACGCGCGTCAATATTTTGAGCGATTTGTAAAAAATAAAGATTTGATTCCTTTGGCATCCAACATGGATGAAATATTCAACAATATATTCGACCATTCACGATCTCCGGTTACCGGTTATATAATAACCCAATATTATCCAAAAAATGACAAGCTTTCTTTTTCCGTTTGTGATTTTGGAATAGGAATACCTACTTCAATAAAGGAAGCTGGTTTAGAGAAAGAATCAGGTTTTGAAGATTGGAAGGCTATTCTTAAGTCACTAGAAAAAGGTTTTTCAATTAATTCTACACCCAGAAACCGTGGTTTTGGATTGAACAATATTCTTGAATTTACGGAAAGTTCTAATGGGAAGTTATTTATTATTTCAAATAATGGGGTCGTTGAAAAAAAAGCAGGAGAAATGTATCATGCGGGGAGTAATGATTTCAATTTTTCTGGCACTTTAATTAAGATAGAAGTAGATTTAAATACCTTTGAAGAGAAAGATAATACTGACCAAATATTCGATTTTTAATTTTTTTGTATATTTACATGTACCTTTGCATGGTATTTGCACGTTTAAACAATAAACAAATTCCTATG
Organism: Salinimicrobium sp.; assembly: GCA_035705495.1. Classification (GTDB taxonomy): domain Bacteria; phylum Bacteroidota; class Bacteroidia; order Flavobacteriales; family Flavobacteriaceae; genus DASSWB01. The sequence goes on from DASSWB010000121.1 coordinate 1,387, forward strand.
AAAACGTTGATATTAAAAAATATCGTCAAAAATTCAAGCTCCAATGAGCAAGGAATGGTTTTATTTGATTCCTTACAAAATGCTTATTTGAGCAAAGATTCCTTGATTTTATATGTTGACTCTGATTTGTCAATGTCTTCCTCTTTTTTAAATTCTTCCATAGGCTTGTTCTTGGATAAGTACGGACTTGACAGTTTTAAAAAAACTGTGAAATTTAAAGGATCAAAAAATCAATATTCAAGATTATCAGATTATATAAATAAGTACAGTACGCTGTATCCTGTTTAGATAAATAACGTAGGAAGCACTGAGAAGATTGCGATTCAGCGTCTGTTCGAAATGAAGGCAGATGTCCATCACGAGATGCTGTCCCGGATAGCTATCGGGATTCCTCAGCATGACCAAACTTGCTTTCGCCTCTTCACCCAACCCCTACCCAAAAATAGTTTGGAAAATATACGAAATATCCTTCCGAAGCGACCAGTGGTGAAGGTATTCTAAATTAATACGCACTTTTTCGGGCCAAATGACTGTTTGGTTATAGTGCTCGGGGTTTGCTTGTGCAGCCAATAGCGCTTCTTCGTTTTTGAATTGTAGGGTGGCGGGGCCGGTGATGCCGGGGCGCAATTGCAATAGTTTGCGGTCTTTGCCTTGGAGTTTGTCCGCAAAGCCGGGAACATCGGGGCGTGGGCCCACGAAGCTCATGTTGCCGATAAGGACGTTGTAGAGTTGGGGGAGCTCGTCAAGCTTTTTATTCCTGAGGAACGCGGATAACGCAGATTGAGGCGGATTGCGCGGATTGGCTCCCATTTTTATTGTTCGTATTTTGAAAATGCTAAAAGGCTTCCCGTTTTTGCCGATGCGGGTTTGGGTGAAGAAACCGTTTGTGCCGGTTTTGAGAAAAGCGAGGAAAGCGGCAAGGAGAATGAGCCACCACAACAACACTAAACCAATCACTGCCAAAACAAGATCAATTATCCTTTTTTGATGGTGTTGAAATTCGGTCACAGGGTTTTAATGGAATTTAATGGGTTTTGCGGGAATGCCTACTGCAGTACAATTTGCCGGTAATGATTTAGAAACAACAGCACCTGCTCCGATTATTGTATTTTCTCCAATTTCTAACTGATTAATAATTTTGGCACCAGTACCCACGTAGACCGATTCGTTGATATGTACTTCGCCGGAGATATTTACAGAAGGCATAAAAGAAGCATAATCATCAATAACTGTATCATGCCCAACTGTGCAAGATAAATTTAAAGTAACAAAATTTTCTATCTTAATATTACAAGTAATAATGGTACCTGCACAAATAACATTTCCTTTTCCTATTTTCACTTCATCTGTCCCTATCAATACATTCGGATGAATTAAATTTGGATATTCAAAAGGACAGTTTGCAAGTCTTTTAATAATTTGAGCCTTTATTTTTGGAATTCCAACGCCCAAAGCGATACATATTGATTGGTCGCTATGAATAAGCCTATCAATATTGCCTAAAAGTGGGTGCCCATTAATCCGAAGAGGCAACTTTTCATTATCATCATAAAAACCCAGAATTTCATAAGTAGGTTTTAGTTTATTAATTTGGTCAATGAGCATTTTTACTTCTCGACCAAAACCTCCAGCTCCTATTATTACTATCTTTTTCATAAATTAAAATTTCCATTAAATCGTTCAGTTGTAGCCTGACCTAGCGCATTAATTCCTTCGCTTTTAAACACTTTTTGAATGGTTTTAAAGATAATCTTTACATCCAAAACAAAGCTTATATGTTCCACATACCATACATCGTACTCAAATTTTTGTTTCCAAGAAATGGCATTGCGGCCGTTTACTTGTGCCCAGCCTGTAATACCCGGTCGAACATGGTGCCTCTTTTTTTGTTCTTCGTCGTACAAAGGTAAATATTCCACCAATAAGGGCCGCGGTCCCACCAAGCTCATTTCGCCTTTGAGTACATTTAATAGCTGTGGAATTTCGTCTAGAGAGGTTTTGCGCACAAACTTTCCGATGGCAGTGAGCCGTTTTGCATCGGGCAATAGGTTTCCACTTTTGTCCTTTTTGTCATTCATCGTTTTGAACTTGATGACCTTAAAAATTTCTTCGTTTTTTCCGGGGCGGGCTTGGAAGAAAAAAGGTTTGCCCTGGTTGGCGATGGACAATGCGATCCATACAATTAGGAAAATAGGGGACAGGAATACGAACCCGATTAGAGCGAGGAATAAGTCGAGGAAGGGTTTTAGGTGGTTCTTGTACATGCACCTTTTACTCATTGTTTAATTTTAAAATCTCCTCAATAATATTGTCTGCTATTCGAAAGTCGGTCATTAATAATTTATCGATCAAAGGTTTTATTTTATTGATAATTGATAGTTGTTTTGCTTTATGGATCACTCCAAGTGTTCCTGTGATTTTGAATTTTAATCGAACCGCCAATTTTCGGGCTTTTAAATCATCAAGTAACAGCAATACATTATCAAATTCCGTGGCCAATGCCATGGCGCTTGCTTCTCCTGCATCGACTTGGGTTTTTAAAAATTCTTGATATTTTTTATCCGTAACCGTTTGAATCCTGATCCAGTTCGGTAAATTTTCACCAAATTCTTCTGCAACCTCAGGTGTAGTAATCAATGTTCCATATACTTTTTGCAAAAGATCCAACTCATCAATCTTATCAAAAAGTATTAACGTGCTTGCGTCTAAAATAACAATTTTAGGCATTTTCTATATCGGAATGTAAGTCTGAAACCGATGGGCTGAAAACAGAAACTCCATATTTTCCCAACATTTCAATAAATGCTCTTTTTGATAAGCCAACTATTTCAGCAGCCTGACCTGCTGAAAGTTTTGCTTCTTCATATAATTTAACCGCGATTATCATTGAAAAGTCATAATTTTTCCAATCAACGCTATCCGGTATATTTAGTTGAATCGTTCTCATAATCGTTTGTTTCCAACAAATTTACAAAATTTAAAATACCAACTCCCAAATTCCTGCCAAATTATCTATGCGCTTTTAGAATTTCGTTCCAAAATCCATTTTTGTTCGTGACTTTCCAATAAAACCCGTCGCTTCATCAAACTCATTTCTCCCTTTGTGACATTTAATAATTGTGGAATTACGTCCAAGGAGGTTTTGTGGACGAACTTTCCGACGGCTGTAAGCCGTTCCGCATCGGGCAATAGGTTTCCATTTTTGTCCTTTTTATCATTCATCGTTTTAAATTTGATGACCTTGAAGATTTTTTCGTTTTTCCCGGGGCGGGCTTGGAAGAAAAAAGGTTTGCCTTGGTTGGCGATGGACAATGCGATCATGGCGATGAGAAAAATGGGCGATAATAGCAAAAACCCAACTAGGGCGAGGAAGAAATCGAGGAGGGGTTTGAGAAATGAACGATACATATTTTCTAACTCGAAATTATCTTTTCTATTGAATTAAGATATTTCTGAGCCAATACCTGCCGATCAAAATTGGTTTTGGCATATTGATAACCATTATTGCCTTCTGTTATCAATCGATCTGGATGGGCAAGATATTCCCGGACAATACGGTCATATTCTTTTGTGTTTTGAGGTTCTACATAGGTTCCAGCCACCGCGGTTTCTACCAATTCGCGTGAAACTCCATCAATTGCCATTAAGATTGGTTTTTTGCAAGACATGTAGTCAAAAGTCTTATTGGAATATACTGTTTTGAAGGTATCCACCCGCTTCAATACAGATGCTCCCATTTCAGAAGCTAAGATATATTTAAAAACCTCTGTTTTTGGAACCGAGTCAATAAACCGGACATTTTTTACATCCATTTTAATAGCCAACTTTTTCAATTTCTCCTTTTCCATTCCTTGGCCAATCAATAAAAAAAGAACATTTGTATCTTCCAAAGCTTTACCAGCATCCAATATCTGTTGCAAGTGATTTGCCACGCCATGGGCGCCTACATAAGTAATAACAAATTTTCCATCAAGCTCGTTTTCATTCCTAAATTTATCCCTATCGAAAGTTTCCAACAAAGATTCCGAAAGACTAAAATCGGAAGCGTTCGGGATCATTATCATCTTTGATTCCGGAACTTTCTTTTTATCTCGCAATGTGTTATAAAAAGCAGGAGTTAATACGTTGATTAATTTAGCTCTTTTATAAATAAAGCTCTCAAACCAATAGGCCAGTTTAATAATTAGGTTATTTGTCAATACTCCCGTGTCAATTGCGGATTCTGGCCAAAGATCACGGATTTCAAATACAAACGGCATTCGTCGAAACAAAGAAATTAGGTAACCACTGAAGCCCACAAACAGTGGTGGGGAAGTTACGAGAACAACATCATATTTCTCTTTTGCTTTAAACAACCCTGCCCATAAGGAAGAAAACATAAAAGAAAAATAGCCCCATAATCTACCGACAAAGCCTTTGTTATAGGCTTCGGAAACGTGACAACGCCAAACCGGCACGCTACCTTGTTGTTTTTTTACAAAATACTTCCCTTTATATTCTGTCCGTTTTTCACTGCCATTGGCATGCATCATTCCCGCCAAAACGGTCACTTCATGACCGGCTTGAACCCAAGTTTTGGTCATTTCGTTCCATCGGGAGCCACCTGCATCATCTTCTTCCAAGAAATATTGGTGCAATAATAATATCTTCATTCTATTTCTATACTTGTATTGATAAAATTGGCTTCAGATTCAATCACCCATTGATGCGCCTTTTCTTTTTTTCCATAATAATCGCTTCTAAAGCCTTTCGCTTCTTTTACAACCAATGAATTATTTAATTTATCATTACTTTTTATTTTTACGAAGGGCAAGGCATGCCAATATTGCTTCATTAAAATATTTTCAGGTTTAGGCGAGATAGTGTCTTTTATTTCCCATTTCGCTTTCCCCTTTATTTTTTTAATGGATCGTTTATGTTCTATTTTTGAGTTTAAATAAGTGAATGCCGATACTGACCCGGAAAAGAAGTATTCATTTTCAGTTTCTATTGTTTTGGCTGAGATTGCTTGCGACCAATTAAACCAAATGAAACGGTTTCCTTTAAGCATTTGGTCATGATCTCCCAACATTACTGTATTATGTGATTCTGTTCCCATGAAATATTTTAGCGTTTGTTCGTCGGTATTGTATTTATAGGAACCCGCATCAAACAAAATATTCTTTCCCTTATGCCAAATATCCAGATGTAGATTATCTGCCTGTGCGGGCCGGTCTCTATGGTTTCCGCAACGCACAAATGTGACTGTATCTTCTTCCCGGAGTATATAATAACCGCCAGTGGCAAAAGCATGCCATCCTTTTTTATGTTTAAGTTTTGGATATGAAATTCCTGCAATCTGCTCCGCGCCCAGCCAGAAAACATCCTCATCCCATTCACCATCATCATAGAGGTTTGTCCCGGTTAAAAAAACATGCAACGCATTTAGTTGGGGACGATAATCGCGAAAATCCAGAGAATTAAACTTAAAAAACAAAGCGCCGTCATTACTTCCATAATTCGGCAACCAACCCGTTTGCTCATCTTGACAGGCATAAAGAAACCCTATAGATTTGTATGCCCTTTCATACACAATGGAATTAAATTTTTCCCCACTAAATTCCGCCGTTTTAAATGCCCAAGAAAATAATTGTACAACAACTCGATGGTAATTCATGCTAAACTGCAGAAAAGTTCCATCGGGATATATTTGATATTCCACCTCTTGCTCAAACCATTGCTTTCCTTTTCTTTTCCACACAGACGATTCCGGGAAAAAAGGATAAAAAATGGAACCTAGATATAAGGTTAATGTTTCGGTAAGGGCATGGTTGTTTCTAACTGCAATTCTTGAGAAATCAATATGGGCATATACATGTTTCAATTGCCAGTATATGGCATGCATTATCTCTTGAAATAATTCCTCTGTAAGATAGGAACTCTCTTTGTAATAATTTAAGGCATACGTCCAGTTCAATATCCGTAAGGATATTTCTTGGCTGCATTTATAATTGGGACCGGAATTAATCGGATTTGCGCTTAACCAAGAGCTGATTTCATCAAATACCCATTCCGCATGATCCTCTTTGGTGTAAAAATCATGTCGGATCACATCATATAAATAGGCAAATCGAGATTTCTCCCAAACGAATTTTATATCACCCAATTCTTTACTGTAATCCTGTATTTTTGACCAGTGTTGTTGCCCATCGTAAATATAACCCGAATCCGGGTTGCTTATCCAATCATAGTTTTCCCCCAACTGCAGTATATCGGCAGAAAAAAATGGTAGCCCCCCGTTTTTATACGATTCAAAATCCGGTAATTTAGATGGAATAAAAGTGGAATTATCCTCCTGTTTTATCCCCCAAAAAAAATTGGTTTTTCGCCATTTATCAAGACTTGTAAAATGTTGCTTTGATGGATTTTGAGGAAACTTCTTTCTAAAAAGACCCAATTTTTTTTCTAAGGCAAAACCAATTCTATATCGGGTGTACCGCCACCCCATATTTTTCACCAGTTGTAAGCTTTGAGTGATAGAAGGCATTGATTACAAGGCTAATAAATGTTCCACCATTCGTTCGGCACAATGACCATCCCACAACGGAATTTCTTTTCCTTCTTTCCATTCCCCGGAAAACAATTTATCCATCGCCGGTTTGATGGCTTCTGGATTTGTTCCCAACAATTCATTCGTCCCCATGGTGATGGTTTCTGGACGTTCCGTGTTATCGCGCAACGTCATGCATGGTACATTCATGATAGATGCTTCTTCGGTAATCCCACCTGAATCGGTGACTACGGCTTTTGCTTTTTCTACCAAATAATTGAATTCCAAATAGCTTAAAGGTTCAACCATGTGTAACCGTGGATGGGAAACGCCCAAGTTTTTCAATATTTTTGCGGTGCGCGGATGCACAGGGAAAATCAGTGGCAGATCGTGGGTGTTGTTAATCAACTCGTCCATCAGGGATTTAAGTTTCTCCTCTTCATCCACATTCGCCGGACGGTGCAAGGTCATCACCAAGTAATCCTTTTCTTTTAATGACAACTCGTCCCAAATAGCAGGTTTCTTGAAATTGGCGCGTTGTTTCAGCAGCGTATCGATCATGGTATTGCCCACAAAAAAGATACGATCCTCCGCTACCCCCGAGTTTCGTAAATTTTCATTGGCGATTTCGGAAGTGGTAAAGAAATAGTTCGTGATGGCATCTGTGGCCAAGCGGTTGATTTCTTCGGGCATGCTCCAATCCCCGGAACGGATACCCGCTTCCACATGCGCCACTTTGGTATGCAGTTTTTGTGCGGTGATGGCGCAGGCCATGGTGGAAGTAACATCGCCGACCACCAACACCAAATCGGCGGGGTGTTGTTGCAACTCTTTTTCGAACCGCATCATGATCGCCGCGGTTTGTTCGGCTTGGGTGCCGCTGCCCGAGGCGAGGTTTGCATGGGGTTCGGGAATTTCCAGTTGTTCGAAGAAATTGCCAGACATTTTTTTGTCGTAATGCTGCCCAGTATGCACCAAACGATAATCGATGTTTTTCCCTCCCTGTTTGGCTTTTTCGATAGCATGAATGATGGGCGCTATCTTCATAAAATTGGGGCGTGCGCCCGCGATGATGGTGATTTGCATTTAGCTAATTTTTGCGAATTATTGACGAATTAAAACGAATTGGTAACTACGGATTACCGTAGATTGTGACGAATATGTGCGAATTCTATTGTTTTTGAACATTGTAACTTTTTCTTTCTTCACGGAAGAAATTTCTTCACAAGGATAATTGATAGCCGGGTTATGAGTTACAACGGGGGCACGAATTACAAACTCATGCCCCGGGGGAAGATGTAGCTATACCACAATCCACTTCCCTGCTTTCAAACTTTCAATCGCAGCGAAAGAAGCTTCGGTAGTGTTGATCAGTTCCGCAAAAGGAATGAGTGGTTCCCCTCCGGTTTGAATTCGGTCAACGAGCAACTGAAACTGATTTTTATGCCCTTTGTCCAACTTGGTTTTTAATTTTGAAAAACCTTTAAAACCATATCCTTCCGTTTTTCTGAAATTATCCATGACCAAAGTGCGTTCTTGGGAATAAACTTCCACGCGTTCTTTGGAGTAGGATTTCGAACCGTTTGCGAAATAATTGATCACCCCCGTTGAACCGTTTTCATATTTCAACAGTAAAGTGGCATTGTCTGTATTCTCTTCGGGGTTTGTTCCCATAGCGTTCATACAAACCGCTGTTACCTTACTGCCTGTAAGATATGTGATCAGGTCTATAAAGTGACAAGCTTCTCCAATGATACGTCCGCCGCCCACTTTGAGATCATGAACCCACACATTTGGAGGAATAAACCCGGCATTCATCGTGGCGATGACATTCATTGGTGCCGTCCCCAACACTTGTTTCATTTTTTGTGCGTGTGGAGAAAAACGTCTATTAAATCCCACTGTAATTGTTTTTCCAGAAGCTTGTTGAGCGGCAATAACCTCTTTCAATTCCGCGTTGTTCAAGGCCAAGGGTTTTTCAACAAAAACATGCTTTCCGGATTTTAAGGTCTCTTCCACCATGCTCGCATGCATATTGTGACGGGTAGTAATCAATACCAAATCCACTTCCGGATCTTTCAGGATCGCCTGATAATCCGTCGTAGAATTCGAAATTCCATATTTCTGTGCCATCGCTGTTCCACTAACCCCGCCTTGGCTCGCAATGTATTTTAAATTTGCATTGCTTGCTTTCAAAGCCGGAAGCATGGTCATTTTGGTGAAATTCCCCGCCCCCACAATACCGAGAACCCCTTTGGCTCCCGAAAAATTTCCTTCTTTCAGTTGAATGGTATTCGACGGGGCTGTAATTTCACCTTCTTTATAGCTCAAGATGGAAGCAATGGATTTGCTGCTGCCTATTTCCCCATAAATTCTTTGATACTCGGCAAATGGGATCACTTCGGTAATCAATCCGTTTACTTTAAGGTTGCCGGAAGCAATGGCTTGCAAAATGGCTTCAAAATTTCGTTTTTCCGTCCAACGCACAAAAGGGAGTGGATAATCGATACCCCGCTGTTCGTAATTATCGTCATACCGGCCGGGACCGTAGGAACACGATACTTGAAAACTCAATTCTTTCTCGTAAAATTCGGCACGGCTCAGGTTCAAGCCTATTACGCCAACCAAGACAATACGGCCTCGTTTTCGCGACATTTGTGCCGCTTGCGAAATGATGTCGTTGGTTTTTGCCGAAGCGGTAATGATCACTCCGTCTGCACCCACGCCATTGGTTTCCGCTTCCACGAACTTAACCACATTTCCATTTTTTGGGTTAAAAGGAACAATGCCCCATTGTTTGGCAAGTTCCAATTTAGCATCATCTATATCGACCCCGATCACGTGGCAACCATTGGCTTTTAGCAATTGTGCCGTCAATAATCCGATCAACCCCAAGCCGGTAACAACGATTGTTTCGCCCAAGGTTGGTTTTAACAACCGGATGCCTTGCAGGCCTATGGAGCCAATGACCGTAAACGCCGCTTCTTCATCGCTTATCCCGTTGGGAATAGCGGCCACCAGATTTTTGGGAATACACACAAATTCTGCATGTTGCCCATTGGAAGCCACCCGATCGCCCACCTTGAACTCACTTACCCCTTCGCCAACCGCGATTACTTTCCCTACATTACAATATCCCAATGGCAAAGGTTCGCCCAGTTTATTGAACACTGCTTCCAGGGTAGGTAGCAAACCTTCGGTTTTGATTTTATCCAACACCTGTTTTACTTTGTCCGGTTGTTGCCGGGCTTTGGAAAGCAGGTTGGATTTCCCGAATTCCACCAACATGCGCTCGGTGCCCAAAGACACCAAACTGCGGCTGGTTTGTATTAAGACTTTTCCCTTTCCTACTTGTGGTGCGGGGACTTCTTCTAAGATGGTTGCTCCTGTTTTAAAGGATTGGATGATCTGTTTCATTAATAAAAATTTTTGTTCTTTCAATCTTTTTGCAATTTTCGGAATATTTCACAAACATTCCATTTTTCACAATTTCATTAATCTTGAGTGGTAATTCAGAAATATTTTGAATGTTATATGAAAAACCAACTCCATATTCCTCTACTTTTTTACTTAAATAAGTATTACTTGAAACAATTAATGGGACATTAAAATAAATAGATTCATAGAGTTTATTAGGCAATGCAAGTCGCACATTGAGTTCATTGGAATCATACATTACAAAACTTAAATCAATTTTTGAATATATTTCTTCCAAATCTTTTGGGTACTCGAATTCTCCATGATAAAATATATTTTTATCATTGACAAATTTTAAAATATCACTACTTAATGGGCCTGAACCATAAATATAAACTTCAAGATTTTCGTTATGCACAATTACTGACAAAAAATCAATGATTTGCCTGTATCTTAACAAGCCTATTATTCCTACTTTTATTTTCCTATCGTTAAATTTTAATTTTGGAATAGGCTTTGTTGAAAAAAGCTCAGGGTTCAGTTTGTTTTCTATAATTTTTATTTTCGAAGAAGGAATTTTATATTTTTTTATTAAATATTCGGCAAACATATTAGAAGTAACTATAATTTTATTTTGACGATTTAAAAGAAAACGATAAAGTAAATCAAATACTTTCCATTTTATTCTTCTTATATCGCCAATCTCATAGATTCGATAATCGCATTTGATAAACATGGAGATAATCAATAAGTCAAAAGAAAAAGAGCATATCACATCATATTTATATTTCAGCTTCCTTATTTTCGCAAATGAAGTGAAAAGTTTAAAAATTCTTTTGTGATAACTTCCGTTTTCTATTTTGTTTAATTTTATTTTTAAACAATTTTCAGGTATTTTATTTTTTTTGAAGTAATCCCTCACCTGATAGGCCACAACAACATCATATTTCAGGATAAACTGATTTACCCTTTTAATCAAACGGGGTTGTGAATCAACAGGCAATAGCATTAAAGCTCTCATCTTTACTTAATTAAGATATTATAAATAGATAATTGTCTTTTAATTGAGTAGAACCCAAAAAACAATTTTATCATCAAAATTGCAATTAAAATGACTAAAACACGCGTATAAACAGCAAACAAATCAGCTCTAATAAGAAAAGGCAGGTAAATCATGAAGTTTATCAATATTATTTCCATACCAGAATAACCGGATAAAAAATAAATGAACTTTTTTAACCCATAAGCAAGAATAAAGGAATACAGAAGAATTCCCAAAAAACCAAATTGAGTATATCCTTCACCCCATACGGTATAAGTTCTTACCCAATTCCCAACATCGATTTTTCCATAGATATCCTCTGTCATTCGGGAACTAAAACTAACATTTGGTTTATCTTCCCATATTACTCTGGGAACAAGTGTTACGATATTCAAAAAAAACTGATAACCATACTCATATTCCAAAAAACCATGGTTTATTTTTTGGTGCAAGACGTTAAAAGTTCCCGAAGTGTTTAGCCCACTTAATCCATGAGCCATTCGTTGTTCGAAAGTTTTCCCTTCTGCTTGAGAAATATCGCCTATTCTAATGTAAGAAGATATGGCCATAAAAAAAATAACGCCAACCGCTAATATCAAAAAACTATGGGCTTTTAGTTTTTTAATATATAGATGAAAGAATATTACACCTAATATTATTGGGGTGATTACAGGGGTTCTATGCTTGGAAACAGCTACCGCCTCAATAGCCATTAATATAAACCCGAGAATTATCTTTTTATAACCAATCTTTTTTTCCCCACATACCGCAGCAACTATAAAAAATACATTTTTAAAAACCATGTCCAAAATGGAGAGAAAATCAAAACTCTCAACGTAATAGTTTTCCAACCTATCTTCCGACCTATTAATAGTCAATATATTTTCAAATTGACCAGTAACGATGAGATACAAGATTTTGCATATAAAAATGAATATGATAAAATTCAATATTTTTATATAAGACTTGTTTTTTATATTTTTTATTACTTTAATTTTTTGTTTAATCGGATGTTTTTTTTGGAACACAAAAAACATTATAACAAACCCCAATAATAGCGGCAAAAGCAAATCGATGTTTTTTGTAATGGGATTGTTTCCAATTACCGAAGGAGCAATAACAAATATCAAATTAAAGATGATCAAAACAACATTAGAAAGACAAAAAAGGGTTTTTCTGTTTTTATATATATGCCGCAGGGTCATTAAAATAATAACAATGCAAAAAAAATCGTAAAATTCAAACTCCATATCTAACCTAAGCTAATTGTCAATCCCAATTTTGTTATCATAAACTATAAATACCTGTTTTGATTGTAGTATCCCTTTTTATAGAATCATTCTTTTAAAGTAAACCATCCAATGATGAATGGACATGGAATTTATATTGTAAAACAGATAAAAAAGACCTTTTATTCTATTTTTTGACAATGCGGATTTAAAATACACAACTTGCCTTAATTCCTTAATTTTATTTTTTTTTATATTTGGATCCAATTTTTTGAAGTGGTCCAAGTAATAGAGTCCCCTCATATTATCCGAAAACTCTTTTAAAATGTTTTTTTTATTAAGTTTTCTGTTGGACCAGGAATTTATACTTATCCCTTTGTTATATACAACAGTAATATCTTTAATATTTCCAATTTTTCCTTTGCTCAATGCTCTGTAGCGTAGAACAAAATCTCCTGCAAAGGATTTCATCATCCACTCTTTGGCCGGAGTTTCCAAAATGCTTTTTTTAAATAATAAGCTGGCTGTGGCCATAAAATAATTCTCTCCCACATACTCATTGGCGTCCAAAGTTTTTAGCCCATCATATTTTATTAATCGCTTCTCACCGTTGCTTTTGTTTACTATACATCCTGTAAAAACCATGGAGCAGTTCTCATGTCTCTCCAAAAAATCCACCTGCTTTTGTAATTTCAATGGATCCGTCCAATAATCATCGCCTTCGCATAAAGCAATATACTTCCCCTTTGCCCTCGGGTAGTTAAACCGTGGATTCATTCCACTTTTATATTTTGATTTTTGATTTTCCGTTTGGTAAATTGGACGAAATAAATCAGGATATTTTTTTTCATATTCCTTGATGATATTCGCCGTGTTGTCGGTAGAAGCATCATCATGAATCACAATTTCGAAAGGAAAATCTGTTTCTTGCATCAAAAAACCGTTCAAAGCTTCTTCAATATAGCTTTCGTGATTGTAAGTGATGCAACAAATGCTTACTACTGGTTGGTTTCCTTTCCAGTTCTTTACTATCTCTTCTTGACTTTTATGAAACATTTATTGATTGAATTATTTTTTGATAAAACACTTTTTTGGCTTCCATATTGGCTTGTACACCGCTAGCAGGGCTGTATTCCAACATTTCCAATTCTCTTTGATGATGCTTGTCAAGTTCTTTATTCGTCACTAATTCAAGTGCCTCCCATTTATTTTCAGGCAAATATCCAAATTGTTCCATTTCGAAAAAACAAATAGCCTCGATATATTTTATTTCATCTTCGGATAATTCTTTTTTGAATTTATTAAAATTATCCTGCATAATGGGCTTGGATAGATTTTCCCAAGCTTTTTGCTGTTGTGCATTTTTATTGGTCAGGTCATCCTTTCCCATTTCTGTCATTTCAAGTTCAAAATCAAGCCCACACACGTCCAATATCATTTTTAGCTGATCCGGAGTTTGGCTGACCAAATCTTCGTAACGTACAAGTGCAATATTATTGGATGTTTCTTCCAGTGCTTTTATTTTCAGATATTGTTGCTGGTCATTTTTCCATTGCCTTGCCGCAGCAACAACCCCTCCTTTATGGGTTTTATTTTTTTTCCAAGAAAGTGCCATGTCCCTAGGATCTCTAACTTGGTAAATATATTTGCTCTCGGGAAAAAAAGTTTTCAAAAAAGGATAAAACTCGTATAATTTTATTTCTTTTATAAAAAGATGTTTTTTGCCATTCACCACGGCTTCCTTGTCGAAAAAATAACGGATTAATCCTTTTAAATCTCCCGTCTCAACTTCAGACCGTAATTCATCCAATGTGAATTCTGCTTTCCATACCGAAAAAGAAACATTAAATAAATTAAGTACATCTTTTAACAACTCGTCCCAATGCTCTTTTTTATCCAAGGGCTGATAGCGAAAATAATTACGAGCCAACGGATTAATGATATGCTTGGTCGAAGGGCCGCATATTTTCGAATGGTTATTCATTAACTTTGTAATGAAATTGCTGCCGCTACGTTCACTACAAGCTAAAAAGACGAAATTAGATTGGTCGTTTCTTAAATCCATTTGAATATTGTGTTTAGTTTTTGAAAATCTTTATCCTCTTTTATTTCATTGACGATTTCCTCTAGCAACTCCCCCTTCCACCCATCATCCTTTTCCTTTTTTTTAAAAACCCCATAAGCATCATCCACCGAAGTGGTTCTGCTTTTTTTGATAAATTGCTGTGTTTGATTGGAAACTTCCAAACCGGCAAAATGGAACAAGTTGGTTACGGTGCCAATGGTGTCGTGCAATAGGTCGTCATAATTTACCAAATAAAAACGATTGGGATATTCTTTTTTTAACCCGTCGAAAAGTAAAGTAGCTTCTTTCCATTTTTCAAAGCCAAAATAATGGCTTTCCTTTCCTTGATTTTTTAATTCGGCATTTCGCCATTGTTCTTCCACATCCCAACTGGGATCAAACTCCTTCGGGATTTTGAGCCAGGAAGAAATTGTGGCAAAAGGCGAACGTATTAATCCAATTACTTTTGTATCACTATTCTTCAATAGAGTTTCAGCAAGAAAAATAAAATGGGTTTCTTTCCAAATCAAGTGACTTATATTTTCTTTGGCAAATTCAACATTTTTTTTGCTACTTATCGATAATTCCCCACAAACAAAAGGATCTTCACAGTTTTTTAATTCCTTATGAAATTTTTCAATTTCCTTCTTATCACTTTCTTTATTTAAAGTTTTAGGAAATGAATAAGCAAAATTTGGTTGAAAACGATACATGGTATCCGGAGCACTATTCAAAATTTGCCCAAGCCAAGTGGAACCGGAACGTGGAACCGAAAAAAGTGCTATGTTGTTAGTTATCATTCATTAACTGTTTTACAATCCTGACTAAATACTTCATATCTTCGATATTATAGCGTTGATCGATCGGCAAAGGAATCAAATTATTTACTAATTTCTTCTCCCAACAATCTTTTCCTGCAATCCATTCCAAAACATTATCCCAATAGGTTGGGATAAATATTTTTTGTTTTATCAATTCTTCTTTAATGTTCGTGCTATTCCCCTTAAGCAATAAAGGATAATGAAGCGGACCTTCGTCAGTATCAAACAAATCTAATTCATTATAAGCAGCCAATTCCTTCTTCAAAAAATTAAAATTTTCTTTTCTTTTCTTTTCAATTTTATTGTAATCTATTGATTTTAAAAGCCTCTGAGTAAAATTGGACATTTCCTGTAAAGGTGCATCATTAATACCGGCTTCATTATTTAAATAATCTTTATACCCTTCTTCTGTCGAAAGATCAAGTTGTTTTATTAAATGTTTGGCATTGTCATAAGAGGTTGATTTCTCTAATTCGATATTAAATTTTCGATCTAAGAAAACATAACTTCCATCAGGTACTCCAAAAAATTTACGTGGTGAATAAAAGGTAGCTAATTTTCCTACTGGTTTTGAAAAAAAAGCTTGTGCATTATCAATGATGATATTTTTCTTGGTTTGAAGTTCATTTTTTATAAAACTGGATTTTAGCCCAAAATAGTTGGTGTATAAAAAAGCTTCAGATGGTTTTATTTTTTGAAAATCAAATTCAGGTTCCAAAGACTTGTTTACCCTATAAAATTCATAGTTGATATTAAGCCTTTCGATGGGTTTCAGAACTGCATCACAAGTGTAATAAGCGATGTATACTTTTGAATAATTATTTGCCCTTAATATATATTCCAATCCATTCCGGCCGGAATTCAATTTTATTGCATTGGGATAATACTCGTTGCGCACATCCAATTCCAGCCCTAAATAACCGCCCATTGATTTTTTTTCTTCCATCTTCAGTTAAATTGAATCTTCAACAAGTACTTGAAAAAATCGCGGATAATCTGCCAATACTTCTTCTAATTTTTGTTTGTCTGCCATTTGAAGCACCACCGTTCCAATTGCATCATTTGCTGCTGAGAATACATTTACCTTATCGCCCTTATCAATTCTTAATTCAACCTCTACCACGGCTTCTTTAATTTCTTCGGCAATTTTCAATTTTTTAAAAATGCCTTGCACATTGCTGTACAACACCACGATTGCCCAATTCCCATCGTATTCAGCAGGTGAAATCGGGTCAACTTTTTCTCCCATCGCCGCTTGTATGGCCCGGGAAATCAAATCTACCCCGGTGGCATAGTGCAACATTTCCGAAAGTCGGTTGCCTCCTCCCCGTGGTGAAACCTCCATAATATAGGCATTATTATCTGTTGTTTCACGAACTTCTATATTGTAAACCGAAGATTTCATCTCCAGCAAGGATATCAGTCGTTGCAGTTCATTTTTCAGGTATGTTTGATTGTGCTGTGCAATTCCGGATGGCCAACTATAAGCTGATGGTGTATATGGGTTTGCAGCATTTGCATCAAAACGTTGATTGGAAAACGAGACAAATGTAAGCTCCCCATTTATTGAAAAGCAATCGGTATCCGAAGAAAAGCCTTTGCCTTCTAAAAACTCTTCAATAATAAATGTTTTTGTAGCCGAAAACTGAAGCGCGTATTCTATTGCCCTTTTCAGTTCCTTTTTAGCATTAACTTTTGACACGCCTTTACTTCCGGCTGAATCCACAGGTTTTACAATCACCGGCAGATCGGCGTCATCAAATTCATTGATGGCTTGTTCCATATCCGAATAGGTACTGGATTTTGGAACATTAAAATTATGTTCTTTTAAAAACTGTCGAAACAGTCCTTTATTTTGTAGGATTTTCACTGATTCATAGGAACCGGGTATCGGCAAATTCATTTTATCTGCTACATAAGCAGCGGTAACCACCCCCGGGTCCACGGCAAAAGACATAATTCCATCTATTTGTAGGGATTGCGCTAACATCAATACGGCTTCCTTATCCAAAATACTTACATTGTGAAACTCATCGGAATATTTATGCGCACTATTATCGGGGAGATAATCGCAGGTAATCACATAATACCCGAGTTTTTTAGCAGCTTTTATTACGGGAATCAAATAGCTTATCCCACCGAGCAATAAGAGTTTTTTCATATTTTTTGTTATGTCCTTTCAATCCGGAAAATTCGGAAGAGAAATCTTAATTATTCTGGGTTCTTAATATCAACCGACAAATCATATCCACTTCTTCCAAAGAAAGGTCAAAATACAGCGGCAAACATAAAATTCTTTTGGCAATATTCTCGGTTACCGGCATTGCTTTAGGTTCCAAATAAGGCAACACTTTCGCCAAAGATGGGTAGAAATAGCGCCGGGCAAAAATTTCTTTGCTTTTTAATGCAGCCAAACAATCCATCGCCAAGGTTTCCGATTCAAAAACGAATGGAAAATACGCATAATTTTGCGAGGCTCCGGGATGCCATTTGGGAATAAAACCCCGCACATTTTTGAGCTTTTGCACATAACGCTCCGTCAATGCTTTTCGTTTTTCGTGGATTTGTTGGATATAATTTAAATTGACCAAGCCCATCGCTGCATGGAATTCGGAATTTTTTCCGTTGATGCCCAGTTCGGCAAATGCTTCCGGTCCGTCAAAACCGAAATTGCGGATATAGGCCAGCTTTTTTAACAAATCGGAATTTTTGGTCATTAGTAAACCGCCCTCCCCGGAATGATACAATTTGGTGGCATGCAAGCTGCAAATGGAAATATCGCCATACTCAAAAATGGACTTTCCTTTGAGCTCCACCCCAAACGCATGTGCGGCATCATAAATCACTTTTAAATCGTGTTTTTTGGCAATTTTCTCAATGGCCTCCACGTCACATGGATTTCCATACACATGGGTCGCTAAAATTGCGGTAGTTTTTTCGGTAATCGCGGCTTCGATTTTTGTTGGGTCAATGTTCAAGGAGTCTTTATCAATATCTACGAACACTGGCTTGCAGCCTTCCCATACAATACTACTGGTGGTGGCAATAAAGGAAAAAGGGGTGGTGATGATTTCGCCTTTTAAACCCAAGGCTTTGATGGCCATCTGCAAGGCCACGGTGCCGTTGGTCACAAACAATAAGTGCGTTACTTTTAAATGCTCCTTTAGTTTTAATTCCAAGTCATTGGCCAAGGGCCCCATATTGGTGAGCCATTGGGACTTCCAAATTTTGGACAAATACTGCTCGTATTCGGCTTTTGGCGGGAGAAAGGGTTTGGTTACGGGGATCATTTATTAAAGCGTAATTTAGTTTGTACAATTTGTTTAAATTCTAAGTAAGGGGACATTTTAAATTGTTTGGCCAAAAGCCAATATATGGAAACTCCAATAAAAGCCCCCAACAATAATCTTGGTAAATCTGCTATATTCAACCAAAAACTATCCAATAAATAAACTAAACTTCCCACAGACCCGCTTAATAAAAAAATTGGCGCAATATCCTTTATTTGTTCAGGAATAGGATAATTAATAAACTTTCCCGAAAAGTAAGCATTTACAAGGTACATCAACACAGAACTGATTGCTTGAAAAATCAGTAAAGCATAAATACCTATTGGAACAGTTATGATTAAGCCTAAGACTATAAATACTTTTTTTATTATCTCTAATTTTAAAAACAAATCGCTACGACCTTTTACATTGATGATATTTAAATTATACATGTGTAACGGCATCATAATCCCAACCACACAAAGCAACCTAAAATAGGGAACGGCGGGCAACCATTTTTCGGTAAAAACAAATCGAAACAAAGGTTCTGCCAATACTCCTGCCAATACAAAGGCAGGGCAGAGCCAAAACAACACTTGTTGAATAATTTTTTTGAAACCTTCTTTCAGTTTTTTATTATTATCCTGAATGGAGGAGAAAGCAGGAAAAGCTACTTTATTGAGTGCTCCCGCAAAAGTAGTACTCGGGATTTTCACCAAATTACTGGCATTTTGATAATAGCCCACGGCACTTAATGGAAAAAACTTTCCTATCACGACCAAATAAATATTTTGAAACACAGTATTCAAAATACCCGAAAGCATTAGTCTACTGCCAAAAGAAAATAATCCTCTAACTTTAGTTGCATTATAGGTCAGCAAAGGTACCCATTTGGAAAAAAACCATATTTGTATAGCATAGACAAACCGTGTTACTAATTGCAAAGCAACAATGCTCCAAACCCCAAACCCCATAATTGCCATCACAATGCTTACAATACCGCCGATGACCGTAGAAGGAATGCTGACAATGGTCAAGGTTTTAAACCGCATTTCCTTGCTCAAACGCGCTTCTTGAACATACGAAAAAGCATTGACCACGAAGACCAGAGAAAGAACCCGAACCAAATCGATTAATACCGGTTGTCCATAAAAATCGGCGATAAGTGGAGCGCAAAAAAAAATGATGCAATACAACAGCAAACTCACCACCAAGTTGATCCAAAATACCGAAGAATAATCCTCTTCATCCGTTTCTTTTTTTTGAATTAAGGCTTGGTTGAACCCAGCAACTACCAAAACCTGGCTCACTTGAATAAAAATCATCAACATCCCAATAAGCCCGAAAATTTCCGGAGTCAACAGGCGCGCCAAGATAATCATCACGATAAAGGTGATCCCCCTGTCGCCTAGATTTTGCAAGAGCGACCAGAAGATGCCGGAGATGGTTTTATCGCGGAGGGTGGGTTGGTTCAAGTTGGTTGTTATGTTACTGAGTTATTGGTTATTGGGTTATTGGTTATCGGTTAATTGGTGATCGGGGATCGGGGATCGGTTAATTGGTGATCGCGTTTCGTGATTCGTTAATTGGAGATCGGTTATTGAGATTGAGTTATTGGTTTACTGAGTTATTGGTTATCGGTTAATTGGTGATCGGGGATCGGTTATTGAAATTGAGTTATTGGTTCTCAAATCTCATCACATCTGTCTTCCGTCTTCCGTCTTCCGTCATCACATCGCTCAATTCCCATTACAATATACATTCTACAGGGATACAATATACAGTTACAACCTCCCATCCACCATCTTCCGCTCCAAGCAAGCTTTGGTGTCGAAAATCACGGTGTTGCCCTTTCGGAGTTTTTGAAAATCAATTTCCATAAACTCATTGTGCGCCACGGCAACGATGATGG
>DASSWB010000122.1:0-3590 GCA_035705495.1 Salinimicrobium sp.
CAATATTTCGTATAGCTGTCATAAAACTTTTTAAAAAGGCTGCAAAGGTACATTTAATTTTTCGAGTTTTAAGCAAGGATGTAAAAACCTGAATGTTAATTTTTTAGCTTATTTTGAAGTGATTTTTTGGGTTGGAAAAATCGGCTTTAGGCATTAGGCTGTAAGCTGTTGGCTGTAGGCTTTAGTTTTTGGGATTTGGGGTTTGGGGTTTGGGGTTGGGGGTTTGGGGTTTGGAATTACGTTTTTTAGTCTTTAGTCTTTAGTCTCTAGTCTTTAGTCTATTCTCCATTCTCCATTCTCCATTCTCTATTCTCTATTCTCCATTCTCCATTCTCCATCTAATTCACAGCGTACAACAATTCAGATTTTTGAAGAAATACTTCGTGATTGTCCAATTTTTTAAGCTTGGCCAACCACTCTTGTGCAGATTCACTTTCTTCCGACTTTGAATAACAATAATTGATAAAATAGAAAAGACTTCTATTGGGTTCCAGAATGTTGGTTTCCATAAAATCCTTTTCCAATGACCTTCCCACTTTGTCGAAATTCTTTTCATAAAGATCAGAGGCCAATTCCAAAAGTTCAATTTTCTGATTGACAACCGCATAATTTGATTGATCTGAGTCCAATAATTTTTGGCTTTTCTTCAAGTATTTTTCGCCAAGATCCAGAAAATTTCCACGTACCTCATCCTCAAGATACAAACTGTAATCCAAATATTTTTTACCCAATAAAAATGCGGTATTGTAACTTTCATGTTTGTAATAGTTGATAGATTCATTCTGCATAAAAGAAGTATTCAAGGCATATTTCTGCAACATTTCCATTACCTGATCTTTGGTCATATAATTTTTGTACCGAAAAACTTCATCTCCATTACCATTCAAGATAAAAACATCTGGAATACTACTAATTCCGAATTTTAAAGGTGTGCGTCGATCCTGTGAAACATTGATTCTTACCAGAATAAAATTATCCAACAACTGTTTCACTTCTTCATCGGTCCAAGATTCCCGATCCATTTTTTTACAAGGTCCACACCAGCTCGCCCAAAAATCGACCAAAATAAGTTTATTGGTTCCCAAAGCGAGTTTTTGTGCTTCCTCAATTGAACTCATCCAATGAGTGGCATAACTGTAGGAAAAGGAAAACAATAGAATTAAGGGAAGTAATTTTTTCATAGGTCACAATTTTGGTTCGGATCAAGCTAAGATAAAAAATCTCGAAGAAATAACGCGCTCCGAGGTACACGACTTCGGAACCATTTTTACTCTATTTCAAAAATTTAAAATAATTGGCATTTCTTGATGCCGAAAAGTACACCTTCCAAGAAATATTATACTTTACACCAAACCCATACCAATACTTTTAAGATATAATGTCCAGAACCATAAATGTTTCTTAAATCTATCCGCATTGCTGCTTCTTTAACAGAGTTTGGGGTAAATATTTTTTACCATTGGAAAAATTTAAAAAAGAAAATTATGCACACAAAAAGAAACAGTTGGTATTTATTACTATTATGTATTTCATTTTTATCATTCACGGCGTGTAGCGATGATGATGACGATAACGTAAACGATGATGATGACCTCACGGGAAGTTTTATGGCAATGGATCAGATGGTAATGGACGGCACCATAGTAATAGGTGAAATAAACATGAGCCATGATGGATGGGTAGTTATCCACCGCGACAACGGAAACGGAGGACCAATGGTTCCCGGGATTATTTCGGTACCAGTTCAAGTAAGTGAAGGAATGTCAAGTGACGTGATGATATCATTTGAAGATGGGGTTGAAATTGAAGATGGAGAAATGTTATGGGTTATGTTGCACACAGACACCGGAAACATAGGGGAATATGAATTTGATGGATCAAACGGACTGGACAATCCAATTATGGATGAAAATGGGAATATGGTGACCAGCAGCATCACGGTACAAACCGGACTCGTACCAACAGGTATGTTCACAGTGAACGATCAGGCAGTAATGAACAATATGCTTATGGTTAGTTCAATTACAATGAATCAAGATGGATGGGTTGTGGTTCACGCAGATAATGGTGATATGCCACAATTACCAGGGATTATTTCTGAACCTTTTTATCTTGAAGCAGGCACCACAGAAAATGTGGAAATTATGTTTGAAGAATCCGCCAGTGTAAATAGTGGTGATCAAGTTTGGGTAATGCTGCATACCGATACCGGAATTACCGGCGAATATGAATTTGACGGAACAAATGGTCTTGACGGTCCAATTCTGGACGTAAATGGAAATATATTAATGACCGAGATTTCTATTCTGTAAAAGAATATAAAATGAAAATTAAATCGGACTCCTGAAAAGAAGTCCGATTTTTTTTGCTTTGGAACTTTTTCCTTTTAAAAAAAACGTTCATTTAAACCGAAACAATAAAACTATCTTTGAAGAAATGACTCAGAAATGGATTTTAAGATACTGACATCTGAATTATTCCAATGTTGTGCATGAATCACCGGTTCTGGCTATGGAAAGTAGCGGTTTTACAGCAGACATTTGTCGGCGTAGTTTTTACTTTTTAATTTCAAAATATTTCATTAATTCCATATAATTATCTTGTGCAGATAGACAAGTATCGGTCAAATAACCTTTTACCTTTGGATATTCAGATAAGCCTCTATAATAGAAAAACTTAAACTCATCCTCTATTATAAATGGAACAATGTTATATTTCAGACATTCTTTAAACATTATGAGTCTACCAACTCTTCCATTTCCGTCCTGAAATGGATGTATTGCCTCACATTCATAATGAAAGTTTATAATATCAAAAATTTAAATATCAATTTTTTCGTTATAATTTTTCAATAATTTACTAATGTAACTGAATAGAAGTTTCTGAAAATTCCCGCTCCAGATTTCGCAACTTGAGAATAATGTACTTTTAAAAAAATCAATATTCAATGGCATTTATATGATGCCGAAACTTCCACATCCCAACATCGGTTTTACAAGAATTTCTTAACAAAGCCACATTTGTTAAATGTTTATCTTTGACAAAATATTTTTTTGAAATGAAATTAGAAGCAATTCCGCAGTTAAAACATATAAATTCAAATAACTTCTTTCTTCTTGCTGGTCCTTGCGCTATTGAAGGCGAGGAAATGGCCTTACGCATCGCAGAAAAAATTGTTGAAATCACCCATAAACTTCAAATTCCATTTGTTTTCAAAGGAAGCTTTAAAAAGGCAAATCGGAGTCGGATTGATAGTTTTACAGGAATCGGCGATGAAAAAGCTTTGAAAATCCTTCGTAAGGTTTCAGAAACTTTTAAAGTTCCCACGGTCACCGATATTCACGAAATAAGTGACGCACAAATGGCAGCGGAATATGTGGATGTGCTTCAAATTCCTGCTTTTCTTGTCCGTCAAACTGATCTGGTTGTTGCCGCAGCCGAAACGGGAAAAGTGGTAAACCTCAAAAAAGGGCAATTTATGAGTCCGGAGAGCATGAAACACGCTGTTACCAAAGTATTGGATTGTAACAACGACCAAGTAATGGTCACGGATCGAGGCACAATGTTCGGTTACCAGGACATGATTGTTG
>DASSWB010000123.1:0-6670 GCA_035705495.1 Salinimicrobium sp.
CACGCGTCGCGGTAAATCTATTTGTCCGGGATCGCCCGTAATCATGAATTTGGCATTTTTCCCCATTCTTGTCAGGAACATTTTCATTTGCGCATGGGTCGTGTTCTGTCCTTCGTCCAAAATAACATAAGCGTGATCCAAAGTCCGCCCGCGCATAAAGGCCAAAGGTGCAATTTGAATGATCCCCTTTTCAATATATACTTCCAATTTTTCATGCGGTATCATATCCCGAAGTGCATCATAAAGCGGCTGCATATAAGGATCTAATTTTTCCTTTAGATCGCCTGGTAAAAATCCGAGATTCTCCCCTGCTTCTACCGCTGGTCGCGTTAAAATAATTCGTTTGACCTGCTTTTCCTTTAATGCTTTTACCGCCAAAGCGACTCCTGTATAAGTTTTTCCCGTTCCCGCAGGACCAATGGCAAAAACCATATCGTTCGATTTGCTGAGTTCAACCAATTTTCGCTGATTGGCAGTCTGCGCCTTAATCAATTTCCCACTCACGCCATGAACCAAAACTTCACCGCTTTCGGTAGAGGTTTCATAATCTTCTTTGCTCTCACTTGTGAGAACGCGCTCTATGGAATTTTCGTCGAGTTTGTTGAATTTCTGATAATGCTCGGTCAGCATATCGAATCTTTTTTCGAATTCCTCCAGGACATCTTCATCGCCATACAATATGAGTTTATTACCACGTGCAACAATTTTTAACTTTGGAAAAAATCGCTTAATAAGCTCTATATTTTCGTTTTGTTGCCCAAAAAAATCCCTCGGATTTATTTCTGAAAGTTCGATGATGAGTTCGTTCAAAAGCTACAATGATTTAGATAAGAATTTCTGTTTATTATGTTAGATTTGCATTACAAACTTACGCAAATAAGTTTTTCAATTTCCAAAAAAAACCATAACATATTCTATGTCAATAATCACTTTAACTACAGATTTTGGTCTTAAAGACCACTATGTCGCTGCAGTAAAAGGTGCTGTTTTAAAAGAATTGAAAAATGTTGTTATTGTTGATGTTTCCCATAGCATTTCGCCTTTTCATATTGCGGAAGCAGCGTATATCATAAAGAATGCGTACAAAAATTTCCCCGATGGAACTATTCATATCATCGGAATTGATTCGGAATTGACAGAAGAAAACAAGCACATTGCACTTATTCTGGACAACCATTTTTTTATTTGTGCAAACAACGGAATTCTCTCTTTGATTGCTTCCGAAATTCGTCCGACGCAAATGGTCGAGATCAATATTCATAATCAAATTCAGGGGAATTTTCCGGTGATGGACGTTTTTGTGAAGGTGGCATGTCACATTGCCCGTGGCGGAACTTTGGATGTTATCGGTAAAAAAATCACGGAAGTCAAACAACTTAAGGATTTTGAACCTAGCGTTAACGCCGATAGCAATCAGATTATTGGAAATGTGGTTTATATTGATAACTACGGAAATGTGATCACCAATATTTCGCAGAAACTGTTTCAAGAAATTGGAAAGGGTCGAAGTTTTAAAATTTCGGCACGGACCACCATTTTCACGGAAATCCTCAAAACCTATGGCGAAGTGGCGAAGTCGGAAAAATCCACGGCAAATAACGAAGGCAGCAAACTCGCACTTTTCAATTCGGCGGGATTTCTGGAACTTGCAATTTATAAAAGTAATCCAGGATCTGTGGGAAGCGCTTCCTCATTGTTCGGTTTGAAACACCGGGATTCAATAACAGTAAATTTTAATTGAATATGATTGTTAGAATTGTAAAAATGACTTTTAGAACGGAAGAAACTGATAAATTTCAGCAGATTTTTGAAAAGAGAAAATTACAGATTCGCGCTTCTGAAGGTTGTCAATTTCTTGAACTTTATCGCGATAAAAATCAGGATAATATTTTCTTTACTTATAGTTATTGGGAAAATGAAGATGCCTTGAATGCTTACCGTCATTCTGATTTATTCAAACTCGTTTGGCCGGAAACCAAATCGCTTTTTGAAAAACCCGCCGAAGCTTGGAGTGTTGAAAAATTGGTAAGTTTGGAGTAATAAAACCCGTAATAATTCTGTTCTATAATTTAAAAAATCAAGCATTGTTCTCAATTCTAAAAAAAGAAATTCAATCCTTTTTCTCCTCCCCAATCGGTTATTTGGTGATTTCACTGTTTTTGATCGTTAACGGACTTTTCCTATGGGTTTTTCAAGGGGAATTCAATGTTTTTGACAACGGATTTGCAGATTTAGCGCCGTTCTTTATTCTCGCACCGTGGATCTTCATTTTTCTGATTCCGGCGATTGCGATGAAGACTTTTTCCGAAGAGAAAAAACAGGGAACCTTAGAACTTCTGCTCACCAAACCCATCACCTTAAAACAACTGATTTTAGGTAAATATTTCGGCGTTGCTGCATTGATTGTCTTGGCGATTATTCCGACTTTACTCTACGTTTTTTGCATTTATCAACTCGGAAAACCTGAAGGGAATATTGATTTGGGAACAACTTTTGGTTCTTACTTCGGATTGTTTTTGTTGGGAATCACTTACGCTGCAATTGGCGTTTTTGCTTCTTCGATTACTCAAAATCAAATAGTCGCTTTTATCATTGGTGTTTTCCTCTGCTTTTTCTGTTATTATGCTTTTGAAGGTGTGGCGAATTATGCTGTTTTTACTTCCGATATCGGACTCGAAGCATTGGGAATCAGCGAACATTATACGAGTATCAGTCGCGGGGTTGTTGACACACGGGATATTATTTATTTCTTGAGTCTGATTGTTTTGTTCCTCGGACTCACTTTTTTTAATCTGAAAAATCCAGCTGAAAAGAGGATTCCGAAGATGATTGCTTTGGTGATTGTTTTGGTTGGACTTAATATTCTTTCTTATAATTTTTTCGAACGATTTGATCTAACTCAGGATCAGCGTTATACACTCTCCGAAGCAGCAAAGGAAACCGTAAAAGATGTAGAATCTCCTGTGATTATCGATGTGTTCCTTAAAGGGGATTTTCCACCGGAATTCCGAAGATTACAGCGTGAAACACGGTATTTACTGGAAGAATTTGAAGCTTACAACCCGAATATAGAATTCAATTTTGTAAATCCTTTGGCCGAAGGTGACGATGCAAATACGATTGCTGAACAATTTTACAGTCTGGGAATGACTCCCGCGCGTTTAAATGTTGTGGAAAACGGAAAATCCAGTGAAACGATTATTTTCCCGTGGGCGATTGCGAATTTCAATCAGAAAACAGTTAAAATCCCGCTGCTGAAAAATATGTTGGGCGCTTCAGATGAAGAACGCATCAACAGCTCAGTGCAACAACTGGAATATGCTTTTGCCGATGCTTTCACCAAATTATTGAATCCGAAGCAAAAGAAAATCGCCGTCATGCGTGGAAATGGCGAATTGGACGATAGGTATATTGCCAGTTTTATCAGAACGCTTCAGGATTATTACCGAATTGCGCCTTTTACGTTGGATTCCGCAGCAACAAATCCGCAGAAAACTTTACGATCTTTAAAAGAATACGATTTAATTATTGAAGCAAAACCGACCATTCCTTTTTCCGAAAATGAAAAATACGTGTTGGATCAATATATAATGAACGGTGGCAAATCTTTATGGCTCGTGGAAAACGTGATGATGGAAACCGATAGTTTGTTCAATCCCACCGGAACTGCTTTCGCTTTAAATCGAGATTTGAACTTGAATGACATGTTTTTTAAATATGGAATCAGAATCAATTCCGCTTTGGTAAAAGATCTTTACTCCGCTCCCATTATTTTGGCACAAGGTCGCGGAGAGCAAACGCAGTTCAATCCGTTTCCTTGGTTTTATAGTCCGTTGACGGCTTCAAGCAAAAACCACCCGATTGTCAATAACTTGGAAGCTGTAAGATTTGAATATGCAAACCCGATTGACACTTTAAAAAACAATATTAAAAAAACGGTGCTGCTTACGAGTTCGCCATCGACAAAAATTGAGGGGACACCGCTTCAAATCAGTTTGGATCTCGTTAACCAGAAACCGGATTTAGAAACTTTTAATGACGGGGAACAAATTTTGGCTGTTTTATTGGAAGGCGAATTTACTTCCACATATAAAAATCGGGTGAAACCTTTTAAAATCGAAAATGATATTGCTGAAGGAAAAACTACACAAATGGTCGTTATTTCAGATGGAGATGTTGTTAAAAACCAACTTCAGCAGGGAGAACCACTGGATTTAGGTTTTGACAGATACACAGGAAACACCTACGGAAACAAAGAATTTTTATTGAACACAGTCAATTATTTATTGGACGACACAGGTTTGGTAGATATTAGGACAAAGGAAATCAATATTGCATTTTTGGATTTTGAAAAAGTGGAAGAAACCAGAACAATGTGGCAAATAATCAATATTGTTTTTCCTCTAATTCTCTTGGGAATTTTTGCTTTAGCGTTTAATTTTTTCAGAAAAAGAAAATATATCAAATGAAAAATTTACACATAATCTTGTTGATCAGCCTCTTTATGTTTACGATTGGTTGTAAAGAAAACGAGGAAAAATCCGCAGAAAAAGAAATTCCGGCAACCAATGAAAGTTCTAGCTCTCCAGAACTTTCGGCAAGTATTGAAAAAGGGAAAGGTATTTACACCAATTACTGTGCTGCCTGTCATTTAACCAGCGGGAAAGGGATTCCGAATGCGTTCCCTCCGCTTGACAATTCAGATTGGTTTAGGGAAAAACGTGAAGAAAGCATAAGCGCCGTAAAACACGGACTCAAAGGCGAAATAGAGGTCAACGGCAAGAAATACAACAGTGTAATGCTCGATTTGGGACTAAGTGATGAAGAAGTTGTGAATGTGATGAATTACATCATGAACTCGTGGAGCAACAGTATTGAACCGCCAGTGAACATTGAAGAAGTACGCCGGGTAAAAAAATAGTTCATTATTTCCCTAAATAATTACCTTTGTCCAAAAAGCATTTATGTTGATTATTGGTATTGCAGGTGGCACGGGAAGCGGAAAAACAACTGTTGTAAATCAGATTATTGACGAACTAAAACATGATGAAGTTGATGTTATTTCGCAAGATTCCTATTATAACGACACCAGCCATTTAACTTACGAACAAAGGGTTCAAATAAATTTTGATCATCCAAAATCGATCGATTTTGATTTACTGGTCTCGCATCTTAAGCAATTACGCGAAGGAAAAAGTATTGAACAACCGGTTTATTCTTTCGTAGATCACAACAGAACAGGAAAAACCATTACCGTTCATCCCAAAAAAGTGATGCTTGTGGAAGGTATTTTAATTCTAACCCATCCAGATATCCGGGAACTTTTTGATATCAAAATTTTTGTGCATGCCGATAGTGATGAACGATTGATACGCAGGCTAAAGCGCGATATTGCTGAACGCGGACGGGATTTGGAAGAAGTTCTTTTTCGGTATCAAACCACATTAAAACCGATGCATCAACAGTTTATTGAACCCACTAAGGAATTCGCGAATATCATCATTCCGAATAATACTTACAACACGGTTGCGATCGATATTGTACAAACTATTATCAAGGAACGACTTAGCTAATTTTTTATGAAATTAAAGGAAATCCGTTCAAAAAGATGGGTAAGAATTTTGAGCAACAAGTATGTTCTTGTGCTTCTTATTTTTATTTTTTGGATGTTTTTTCTTGACAGCAATTCGTGGTTTGTTCACCAAGAACTCAATGAAGAGATTGAAAAACTTGAAGTGAACAAAGAATATTACAAAACAGAGATCAATAAAGACAATCAGACAATTAATAAATTGAATGATTCTTTTGAACTTGAAAAATTCGCAAGGGAAGAATATTTCATGAAACGTGAAAATGAAGATATTTATATTATTGAATACCAAGACAGTACTGAAAAAGAAGAATAGAAATGAGCAAGAATTTGTTTGAGGAATTTGAAGAAGTATCGACCAAGCAATGGAAACAGAAAATCCAATACGATTTAAAAGGCGAAGATTACAATGAAACCTTGGTTTGGAAAACAAATCACGGTGTAAATGTAAAACCTTTTTACAATTCGGAAGAAATGATTTCCAGTTCTAATCCTGTCATCCCGACATCTTGGAAAATTGTCGAAAAGATTTATGTGGCTTCAACTAAAATCAGCAACAAAAGAGCACAAAATGTACTTTCCAGAGGGGCCGAAAGCCTATGGTTTGTTATTCCTTCGGAAGAAATCGAGCCTAAAGAACTTTTTGCGGAAATCAATTTGGAATCCACTCCCATTTTTTTGGAATTCGAATTTCTTTCCGAAGCCTATTTTTTAAAACTGAAAAATTATCTTTCCGGAAAAAATCATCAGGTAACATATCAAATTGACGTTATTGGTAATCTTGCACGAAGCGGTAATTTCTATCACAATCAGAAGCAAGATCATGAAATTTTAGGCCAAATCGCTTCCGAAGCAAAAGCCTTTTTAAGTATTGATGCAACTCTGTACCAAAACGCAGGTGCAAATATTCCGCAGGAACTGGCTTATTCTTTGGCCCATGCGAATGAATATTTAAATCATTTTTTCAATTCGGAAAAAACCGGTTTTGGAGCCGACTTCACGCCGACTTTCAAAGTTTCCGTGGGTTCCAACTATTTTTTTGAAATCGCAAAATTGCGTGCACTCCGAAAATTGTACGCC
>DASSWB010000124.1:0-9122 GCA_035705495.1 Salinimicrobium sp.
GCAGTGGCATTTGCTGGAAGATGTGCTTGGTTGGGTAGCGGTCTTGGTTGTTAGCATTGTCTTGATGTTTAAAGACATTCATATACTCGACCCACTTCTTTCTCTAGGAATTACCGCTTATATCCTTTGGAACGTGATTAAAAGGTTGATTGAGACGATGAAGATTTTTCTGCAAGGTGCCCCTGATAAAATCAATATTGACGAAATCGAACAAAAGTTCAAGACCTTGCCGAATGTGTCTTCAATACATCATACCCACATCTGGTCTTTGGACGGGGAACACCACGTATTGACCTCGCATATCAAGCTCAACCAAGTAAATTCCATAGAAGAAGTATTGAAAATAAAAAACAAGATAAAAGAAATAGTGAAAGCTTATGATTTGGAACACGTAACTATTGAAACCGAGTTTGACACCGAAGAATGCGGGAATTTGATTTCCGAAAAAACCAAGGGTTGAAAAAATCATCTGTGGTATTTAATATCATCCATTCTTTTGATTGGTTTTTAGAATGTATATTAAACCCATATTTCAACTTAAAAAGCAGTGAAGTGATTGATAGAATACTAAACCAATTTCGTGAAGAAATCAAACCCATAGAAAGTTCGAACCTAAACGATTCTTCAAACATCGAATCCGGGATAAAAATTTCCCGAAAATACCTTCAACAATTAAGGGTGCTCATCAGGGAAAATGACTTTCAAAACCCTGAGGAAGAAATAAGGTTCTTTAAAGAGCAAAAACCCTTTGTTTACAGCAGGTTGAAATTCTATGCCCGATTGTATAATTTTCTTGTGGAACGCCCGGCGGGAAGCATAAAATCCCAACGGAATTTCATCGACTCACAAATCAAAAAATTGCAAAACTACCACAAGCGCAACATCGATTTTGTGAAATATTACTATGAAAAGGAAACCGTCCTTGATGAATTCTATTTTGTGCGCGGTAATGATAATTTAAATTTGGTCACCAGGGCTTCCCATTTTTATACCGATGCCGAATTTGCAACAAGCCACGATAATGCAGTTGCGCAAATAATGGCCTATGACCTGCTAATTAACCATTATAACCAAGAATTGGTTTCTTTGGGGATGGCGAAAGCTTTAAGCAAAAACCCCAGTGACCTCTGCAACCAACTCAATTTGGAATGGACGGCATCCAAAACCGACCTTGTAGAACTCATTTATGCATTGCAAGCTTCTGGCGCCATCAAAGATGGCGCTGCAGGCATTAAAGAAATGGCCACGGCGTGCGAGCAAATATTTGGATTGGATTTGGGCAATTACTACAAAACCTATATTGAAATAAGGACGCGAAAATTCGACCGTACAAATTTCATATCCAAGCTCAAAACCCATTTGGAAACCAAAATGCAAAAAGACGATATGAAACCTTCCTGATGATTAAAAAACAACCCGAAATCAAAACATATTTTTGTAGATTTGAACAAACTAAAAATTTAAAAAAATGAACAAGTTAATTTTAGGATTATTAGTAGGATGCGTATTTTTCCTTAGCTCTTGCGGTGGCGAAAACAAAAACACAACTGTTGTAGATTCAGGAACTTACACAGGTATCTTACAAGAAGTAGATGCCGCAGAACAAGAAATCTATGTAAAAACAGCTAATGACAAATTAGTAGAGTTGTATTTTACAGAGCAAACAAAAGTTTTGACAAACAACGGAGAAACTTCAGCTTTCAATGAATTAAAAGAAAATGGAAAAGTTGAAATAACCGTTGAAAAGAAAGGAAATAAAAACGTACCTATATCAGTAAAAATATTGAACTGATTTATGGTTGCTGAAATTCCTTCAATTTGGAGAGAAGAATTATGGCATCCTCTTTCAGTACACTTACCAATAGCCACTTTATTTTTATCATCTTTGGCGGCTATCATTGCAATAGTTGTCAAAAATAAGGTTTACAAACTTTTCGTTCAACAGACGATTTTGGCAATGTTGGCTATTGGAGTTATAAGTGGGTGGATTGCTATATATACAGGGGAGTTAGCTTATACAATTGAAGTAAGAAAAATCTGCGACCCAGAAGTTCTTCAAGAACATCAATGGTGGGCCTACACTACATTGATTGTTTATTCTGTCGCCTTGGGTTTAAAAATTTCAACCAAATTCATAGCTGTAAAATTCTCAAATATTATCAAACATCTTTCCTTATTTTTATTATTTGTAGCGCTATTGGGTTTGAGCTACACAGGACATTTAGGCGCTTCTTTGGTATATCAACAAGGAGCGGGAACTTATCAACCATCGGCAAATTGTTCTGAGTTTGCGAAGTAAAGATGTTTAATGACAGAAACCCAAGGAAAATCGGCAATCAAAACAATTTACTTTAGCATCCTTGGCAATTTTCTGTTAGCAGCGATAAAGTTAATTTCAGGGATTTTAGGCAATTCTTATGCCTTGATAGCGGATGGCATTGAATCTACTGCCGATGTCTTTTCTTCGTTTTTTGTTTTATTGGGTTTAAAATATGCTCAAAAACCGCCCGACAAAAAACATCCTTATGGTCATACAATGATAGAACCATTGATTACTTTTTTGGTAGTTGCTTTCCTCGTGTCTTCTGCCACAATAATTGCTTACGAAAGTATAATCAACATACAAACCCCTCACAAAGTCCCAGAAGCTTGGACACTTATCGTACTTGCGGTAATCATCATTTGGAAAGAAGGTTCTTACCGATACGTTTCCCATAAAAGCAAACAAACCAATAGTTCTTCCCTAAAAGCAGATGCCTGGCATCATAGAAGTGATGCGATAACTTCGGTAACTGCTTTCATAGGAATATCTATCGCTTTAGTTTTTGGAGAAGGTTATGAAACAGCCGATGATTGGGCCGCACTCTTTGCTTCAGGATTCATTTTATACAATTCCTATCTTATTTTTAGACCAGCTCTTGGCGAAATAATGAATGAAAATGTTTATGACGACTTGGTCGAAGAAATCAGAAAAATTGCTGTGACGGTTAAAGGGATATCAGGAACAGAAAAATGCTTCATCAGAAAAGCAGGAATGAATTATCTTGTGGAACTTCACGCTATTGTAAATGGAAAAATATCAGTAGAAGAAGGTCACTATTTGGCTCATAAATTACAAGACGATATACAAAAAAACCTTCCTGAAATATCCCATATTACAATTCATATTGAACCCGAAACCCAATAAAAACAAAATAGCATACTTGTCTGTCCGGTTATGCGGGTTTATTTTTTCCCCACGCACGAAAATAATTTTGCAGATTGAAATATCTATCGTAATATTGCAATTAAATAATATATCAAAAATGGGATTAGCTAAATCAGAAATATTCACGGACAGACAAAATAAAATTTCAACATTTGCAAAAGCATTTGGACATCCTGCCCGTGTAGCCATTTTACAACATTTGTTCAAAATAGAAGGATGTATTTGCGGAGACTTGGTAAATGAAATTGGCTTGGCACAACCCACTATTTCCCAACACCTGAAAGAACTCAAAAATTTGGGGTTGATTAAGGGAAACGTGGAAGGAACAAGCGTATGTTACTGCATTGAACCCGAAAATTGGTCGCAAATGAAGGAAATAATGTCCGAATTTTTAAACCAAGATATTCCAAAAGCAGATTGTTGCTAAAAAAATTTTAACCAAATAATCGTGTAATCGCAATAAATAAATAGATATGAAACTATCAGAAGTAAAATCAGCATTAAACCAATTGGAAACCATCGCGTTTCAATTGCCAAACGGAGAATTGGTCCCAAATCACTTTCACATTACAGAAGTTGGGGAAATCAACAAAAACTTTATCGATTGTGGTGGAACTGTAAGAAACGAAAAGGTCGTGAATTTTCAACTTTGGAACGCCGATGACTACGACCACAGGCTTCACCCCGAAAAATTAACGCACATCATCGAACTTTCAGAGAAAACCCTGAACATTGGAGATTTTGAAGTGGAAGTGGAATATCAAGGGCAAACCATTGAAAAATTCAATTTGGACTTTGACGGGAAAAACTTTCTACTGACCTCAAAACAAACCGATTGCTTGGCAAAAGAAAAATGTGGAATTTCTGAGGAAAAACCGAAAGCGAAATTATCTGAATTACAAGCGACGACAACCTGCGCACCAAATAGTGGCTGCTGCTAATAAATTTTTGAGATATGAAAATTGCACTATTTAGCGACATTCACGCAAATTTACCGGCATTGGAAGCCTTCTTTTCCGATGTTGAAAAAAGGGAAATTGATTCCATCTATTGCCTTGGCGATTTGGTGGGATACAACATTTGGCCAAATGAAGTTATTGAGGAAATAAAGAAAAGGAATATTCCAACAATAGCGGGAAATTATGATTTTGGCATTGGAAGGAAAAGCAATGATTGTGGTTGCGCCTACAAAACCGATGAAGAAAAAGCAAACGGAGCAGTTTCTATTTCGTTCACCAACGAAACAATCAATGAGAAAAACAGGCAGTATTTACGCACGCTTCCAGCCCATATAAAAATTGAATTTCAGCTTAATGACGACCAATTTAATTTATTGTTGGTACACGGAAGCCCACGCAAAATCAACGAGTACCTTTTCGAAGACCGGCCGGAAAAAAGCTTGCTAAGAATAATGGAACAGGCAGGTGCAGACATCTTATGCTTTGGACATACCCATAAACCTTATCACAGAATTTTAAATTCCGGGAATGATACTTCACATTACAGGCACGCAATCAATTTAGGTTCCGTCGGCAAACCAAAAGACAAAGACACAAGAGGTTGTTATGTTCTTTTGGAAATCAACGAGAATTCCACAGTTCTCGATGAAAACAGTATAAAAGTGGAATTTGTCAGATTCGATTATGATATCGAAAAAGCTGCAAAAGCTGTAGAGGAAAGTATTTTGCCGAATGTGTATGCGGAGAATCTAAGAAATGGCTTTTAAATTTAAAACCTAAAAATATGTATTATTCTAAGGAACACACTTGGCTAAAAATAACCGATGGAATTGGCATAGTTGGCATCACCGATTTTGCCCAAAAGGAATTGGGGGAAATTGTTTATGTAGAGTTCCCGAACATAAGAGATGAATACGAACAAGACGAGGTTTTTGGTTCTGTTGAAGCGGTAAAAACCGTAAGTGATTTATTTATGCCCGTTTCGGGAAAAATTATTGAAACCAATGAAAGTTTGAACAACAACCCCACTTTGATAAATGAAAAACCTCTTGACGATGCTTGGTTAATCAAAATTGAAATTAAAGACAATCAAGAAGTAGAGAATTTGCTTAATGAGAATGATTACCAAGAAATTACACAATAATTTAAAATATGAAAAATACTAATAGACCAAAACTCAGTTTCCTCGACCGTAACCTAACCTTATGGATATTTGTAGCGATGGCAATTGGCGTTGGCATCGGATATTTTTTTCCAACCTTTCCAAATATCGTCAATTCATTTAGTAGCGGAACAACCAATATTCCCATTGCCATTGGATTGATTTTAATGATGTACCCACCGTTGGCAAAAGCCAATTATGCCTTATTGCCAAAAGTTTTTCGGAACACAAAAATATTGTCCATTTCATTGATATTGAATTGGATAATAGGCCCCGTATTGATGTTTTTTTTGGCCATTACTTTTTTGAGGAATTATCCCGAATATATGGTCGGTGTGATTTTGATAGGTTTGGCACGTTGCATTGCAATGGTTTTGGTTTGGAACGACCTTGCCGAGGGCAATAGCGAATATGGAGCGGGATTGGTTGCCTTGAACAGTATTTTTCAGGTTTTTGCCTACAGTTTTTATGCTTGGATTTTCATCACGGTTCTTCCGCCCTATTTCGGATTTGAAGGAGCTTTGGTGGATATTTCCATTTGGACAATCGCAGAAAGCGTTGCCATTTATCTCGGCATTCCATTTCTGTTGGGCTTTTTAAGCCGATTTTTTTTGGTAAAACGCAAAGGAGAAGAATGGTACAACCAAAAGTTTATACCGGCCATTTCGCCTTTAACTTTGATTGCGTTGCTGTTCACGATTATTATAATGTTCTCCTTGAAAGGCGAATTAATCGTTGAAATACCATTGGATGTGTTGATTATTGCAGTTCCATTGCTCATTTATTTTGCTATAATGTTCCTCATTGGATTTTTTACGACCAAAGCAATGGGCACGGAATACGACAAAACCACTGCGGTGGCATTTACAGCAGCAGGAAATAATTTTGAATTGGCAATTGCGGTTGCCATTGCGGTTTTCGGACTGAATTCGGGTCAAGCATTTGCCGGGGTAATCGGACCATTGGTAGAAGTTCCCGCATTAATATTATTGGTTCGGGTATCATTTTGGTTGCGAAAAAAATATTACAGAAAAGCCATCGCATAAAACCATTTGCAAATACTCACGAATTATTTATTTTTGGTTCAGTTCCAAGGCACTAAAAATAAAAACCAAAGAAATAAACAAACCCAAAATATGATGAAGCAAATTTTACTCGTAGGTCTTGGTGGCGGACTTGGTAGTATTTTACGCTATTTGACTTCTATACTGACAGCAAAATATTACGCAAATTCCTTTCCTCTTGCGACATTTGCGGTCAATATTATAGGTTGTTTTCTAATCGGACTTTTAATCGGGCTGCTTGGACAAAACACTCAAGTGAATCAAAATTTAAAATTTATTCCACTAAATTAACCTTCATCATTTGGTTCTACCCATTATTTCTGTTGGAAAAGATTTTAATCGGACTACTTGGCCAAAACATTCAGGCGAATCAATCCTTGGGATATAAAAACCAAAGGCCTTTGTCAGTTTGGGTAATATAGCGAGGTAGTAAGCATTCAAAATAGCATTCCAATATGTTAAACTTCTTCGTAACCCGTTCGTAACTACCGAACAAAACCTTTCAAACATCCCCAGCTTTGTAGAACGAATGTCAAATCAATGCAAAGAAGCTGCGTTGTGCTTAAACCTTCGCGGCTTCTTTCTTTAAAACCGTTTTACAATGCCAACATCCATCATTACCACAGACGATTTGCGCGATTTTAAATTGGAACTTATCGAAGAATTCAAAGCAATTTTGCACAAGAAACCACAAAACAATCAAAAGCGATATTTAAAATCTGCCGAGGTTATGGAACTGCTTCAAATTAGCCCCGGCACCCTTCAAAACCTAAGGATTAACGGCACCTTGCCTTATTCCAAAATAGGCGGCATCATTCTTTACGACAAAGATGAAATTCAGAAAATATTGCAAGAAAACCGGATAGACAACTCTCGATAAATAGAGTGTTATGGCCGAGGTAAATTACATCCTTCATCTGAACGCAGTATTCCAACAGTTTCACAAAGACATCAGGTTAAACCCCACGCATATCAGTTTGTATATGGCACTTTTCCAATATTGGAACCAATATCGCTTTCCCGAACATTTTCAAATCAACCGGGAAGAAATTATGAAGCTGGCCAAGATTGGTTCCAAAAGCACCTACCACCGCAACCTGAAAGACCTGACCAACTGGAACTATATTGTTTATATGCCGTCGCACAATCCGTTCAAAGGCTCGAAAGTGAAGTTGCTCAAATTCGGGACAAGTGGTGGACAAGCTGTGTACCAAGCAATCCCAAATTCAGGACAAGCAGTGGGACGTACTAATAAACATATAACAAACAAAAAAAACAAAACTAAAGGGCAAAAGCCAAAAAATGAAAATGAAGCGGTGCATTTTTTTTTAAAGAACAAATGGCCCGCAACAGAGGGACAAAAATTTTATAACCATTACCAAGCCATCGGCTGGAAAGTGGGCGGCAAAACACAGATGGAAGACTGGCAAGCTTCCGCAAAAAACTGGATGCTTAAATATCGGGAAATCCTCAAATCAAAACCGAACAGGCCGCCGTATCAAAATGAAGACAACCTGCATACCGACCGCCATAAAGATTACAACGAACCGCTATGAAAACAATCCGGACAGAATTCAACCAACAGAACCCTGGCATCCTTATCCTAGGTGGTATGCAATACGAAGTCGGCAAGCTGGATAAGGATTATTTGCTTTACGATTTTCCCCAAATTTGCCGTTTTCTCAATGCTCGGGGAAAGCTGCTGTTTGGAAAGCAATTTAAAATTCATAAAGAAGATTACAACCTCATCCTGAAACTCACCAGTTATTTTATATACGATAAAGATTCCTGCCGTAAATACGGCATCGACCTCGACAAAGGCATTTTACTTTCTGGGCCAGTGGGTTGTGGCAAAACCAGTTTAATGCGACTGTTACAGCATTTAGTGCCGCACAAAAAACACCATCAATATACCGTGTTGCCCACCCGGAACATTGTTTTTGGTTTCAACAATTTGGGCTACAAAACCATAGAAGATTACACGGATAGAAAACCCTACTGCTTTGACGATTTGGGCGTAGAACCCATAGGCCGCCATTATGGGAAAGATTGTAACGTAATGGGCGAAATCCTGATAAGCCGGTATGAGCAATTCCCGCGTAGGCGGGAATCTTTCCATCCCTTACGGGATGGTCTAACCCATATCACCACCAACCTTAACGCCCAAGAACTCGAAAACCGTTACGGCGAACGGGTAAGAAGCCGGATGCGGGAAATGTTCAATTTGATTTCTTTCAATATGGATTCAAAAGACAAAAGAAGTTGAACATTCACGAGCACTATTAAAAATAAAAATGACGCGAGCTAAATGTTTAATTTGTTGGCATTTGATACCGAGAGTAAAGACAAGAGAATATGAGATATTACAAATTAAATTGAAAGAAATTAGGCCCCACCTTCGGCATTTGCTCTTTCCCTCGTTCGCTCCTTCCGTCGCTCACTCGCTCATTCCCAAACGCCTTCGGTTCCCCACGGCAAAAGCCAGAATTTTCGATAAGCACAAATAAAGGTTCATTGAAAACAACAGGAATCAAAAATTCCGGCACTTGCCTTTGCGTACACCTTTGTTTTCAAAAAACATTTGTGCAATAAAGAAACCCTCATCAAAAACCTTCGTTTTCAAAAGAACCCTCACTCAAAGTTGAACCATTCGTGAGCAGGTAAAGCGGTCTCGCTTCTCGGTCGTCGGCAAAAAAACGCGCCAGGCCGCAAAGCCTGTTTTTTGAAGC
>DASSWB010000125.1:0-13303 GCA_035705495.1 Salinimicrobium sp.
TCTCCAAACTGCATCGGGACCCGCGCCACCAACAGTTTCCGGCGAAAAAGTTGAAACAATCAAAATGGCGATAGGCCCGCCAATGATGATTCCTATGGTTCCAGTAAAAAACATAATAAGCGCTTTGGGACCAAGATTAAAAACCGATTTCAAATCGATGCTCAAAGTCATAAGTACCAATGCTGCCGGTAAAAGATACCGACTGGCCATAAAATACAAATTTGAATGGGAATCGGAAATGAGCCCAAAGGAATTGAAAATAGCTGGAATCAAATAGCACATTAAAAGTGCGGGAACAACCGAATAGAATTTTTTCCAGAATCCAGCTTGTTTCGATGAAGTTAAAAATACAAATCCCAATGTAAGCATTAGAAGTCCGAAGACAATCGCATCATTGGTAAAGAAAGGTTCGTTTTCCATTTTAAAAAATTGAACGGGGAAAATACAAAGTTTCCGAAGAAATCACAGTACTTCCGACGTCAACTTTTTGAGGTTTTATTCAAGGTTTTTAACAAAATCAATGATTTCTTCAACAAGCTCAGTTGCAATGGGCCGCATGGGTTCGTTATAAGTCTTGGCATTTTCAATATCGTCACCTTCAACAATTTTCATCACGTGGTTCATTTTTTCGATGATGACAAGCGTTGCATCAGGTTTTGCCTCTTTCAATATTTCAGCCTGTTTTTCAGGTATTTGTAAATCCTTGGTTCCATTTAGAAGCAAGACGGGAATATCGAGTTTGGCAATTTCAACAGCGGGATCATAGTGCATCCAAGAAAGCATATAAGGTTGAACGCTCGGTCTAAACACCGTTTCAAGAGCGGGGTTATAACTGCTGGTGCTTCCATTTTGAATCATTTCTTCAAAAGCTTTTTCAGCGTTACTTCGCAGACCAGGAACTTGTTTTTCGAGTTGGGCGAGTACAACTTGGTGGATTTTTTCTCCGGCCCCGGCAATAGAAATAAAAGCATCGGCACCGCTTTGCGCTGCAATCATTCCGATCAATGATCCTTCACTGTGTCCTGCAATAATGATTTCACTAAATCTTTTTTGATCTTTAAAAAAATTCAAAATAGAGACGGCATCGGTAATAAAATCGTCAAACCTCATATCTTTCTCTTTAATGCCCAGTTCCTGCATTTTAAAAATGCGTTTATCATATCGGTATGAAGCAATGTTATTTTCGGCCAACTTTTCCGCCAATTGTTTCGAGGCATCATTCTTAAAAAAGGTTTGATTTCCATTTCTGTCGGTCGGACCAGAACCCTGAATAATGATCACCAAGGGGACAGTCTCGTTGTTTTCAGGCGCCAATAATGTTCCGGTCGTGAATTTGTCAACAGAAACCTCTAAAGGAATAAATCTTTTTTCCTGAGCAATGCTTGTCAGGGTTGTCAGAAAAATAATCAGTGTAAAAAAGTTTTTGAGCATCGTGATTTTATTGGTTTTACAAATTAAAAACATCTGTGTAAAAGATTTTAAATTTAGAAATAATAAAGGAAAAAATCGCACCACTTTTTTATCTTTGGGAAAAAAATTATGAAATACCTTTTATTCATTTCCATTTTCTTTCTTTCCTTCACGGTATCTGCAAATAACCACGTAAATGATTGGGGACAAACGGGACATCGCACCACTGGAAAAATTGCAGAACAATACTTGAGCAGGAAAGCCAAGAAACAAATTGATAAAATACTGGATGGTCAGAGCTTGGCGTTTGTTTCCACTTTTGGTGATGATATAAAAAGCGATCCGCAGTACAGAAAATACGGGCCTTGGCATTATGTGAATTTAGCTGAAGGTGAAACCGAATACACTTCGGAAGATGCTGCTGAAGGTGGTGATCTTATTTTTGGAATTAGAAAATGTATTTCGGTTTTGGAAAATGAAAAAGCTTCGAAAGAAGAAAAGGCTTTTCATTTAAAATTATTGGTTCATTTTTTAGGGGACTTACATCAACCAATGCATACAGGTAGAGGCGAAGACAAAGGCGGAAACGACATTCAATTGCAATTTTTCAATAAAGGAACAAACTTGCATCGTGTTTGGGACAGTGACCTGATTGAATCGTTCGGGATGAGCTTTTCCGAACTTGCTAAAAATGCTCCGGAATTGGATAAAGATGAAGTAAAGAAAATTGCCGAAGGAAATATTCTGAATTGGATGATGGAATCGAAAAAACTGAGCGATCAAGTTTATGCTTCCGTAGAAATTGGTGAAAAACTGTATTATGATTACGGTTATAAATGGTTTCCTGTTGTTCATCAGCAATTACAAAAAGGAGGAATCCGACTTGCTTCTTTATTGAATGAAATTTTCGATTAAACAAGAAACAATCATTTTTTACTTTCAAAAAATAATCAGTTTTCTCAAAAAGATTTGAGTCCAGCTTTATTTTACCGTGAATCAGTATTTTAAGTATATTTAGTTTTTTGGATTTTAAAGTTTAACAGCATTATAACATCGTTGAAATATGTTAAAATATCCAAGCTAATTATATTTGTTTCACATTTAAAAAAAAAAGTTGGAAAATAATTTTATCGATTCGGCCGAAATTCAAAAATCTTCAATTCTTATTACAGGTGGTGCCGGATTTATTGGTTCCAATCTCTGCGAAACCATTCTCAATTTAAACGCCAAGGTTATTTGCTTGGATAATTTTTCAACAGGAAAAAAAGAGAATCTCACCCAAATAATTGACCATCCCAATTTCAGGCTCATTGAAGGAGATATACGGGATTTGACGACTTGTAAGCAAGCTGTTTCGGGTGTGGATTATGTGTTTCACCAAGCAGCTTTAGGATCGGTTCCCAGATCTATCGAAGATCCAATTACCAGCAACGAGGTTAATATTTCGGGTTTCTTGAATATGTTGGTCGCCGCACGCGATGAAAAGGTGAAAAGATTCATTTACGCTGCGAGTTCGTCCACCTACGGGGATTCTGAAGGACTTCCCAAAGTGGAGGATAAAATAGGCAAACCGCTTTCTCCTTACGCAATCACGAAATATGTAAATGAATTGTATGCCGAAATTTTTCAAAATACTTACGGATTGGATACAATCGGATTGCGTTATTTCAATGTTTTTGGTAGGAAGCAGGATCCAAATGGTGCGTATGCGGCGGTAATTCCAAAATTCGTGATGCAGTTTATGCGACACGAGAGTCCGTTGATTAATGGCGATGGCACGTTTTCCCGCGATTTTACTTATATCGATAATGTTGTTTTGATGAATTTATTGGCGCTGACAACCAAAAATGAAGAAGCATTGAATCAAGTATATAATACGGCGGTCGGGGATCGCACCACTTTGGTTCAATTAACACAACTATTGAAAAAATATTTATCGGAATATGATCCCGCAATTGCCGATGTTGAAGTAAAACACGGTCCTAATAGAAAAGGGGATATTCCACATTCTTTGGCTTCTGTTGAGAAAGCTAAAAAACTTCTTGGTTACGAACCACAATATGATATCAATAGCGGTTTAAAAGAAGCTGTGAAATGGTATTGGGAAAATCTCAATGTTCAAGAACCGGTTAAATAAGCAAACCCATTTCAGTAATAAAAAAGTTCAAAAAATGAATATGATGAATAAAGACATAAAAATTGCGGTTATTGGTTTAGGTTATGTGGGTCTTCCGCTCGCGAGATTGTTTGCGACTAAATATGCGGTCGTTGGTTTTGACATTAATCAAAAGAGAATAGACGAATTGCGACAAGGAAAAGATTTGACTTTGGAAGTAGAAGATGATGTGCTCCAGAAAGTTTTGGTTGAAAGTCCTTCTGCGGAAAAAGGTTTGTTTTGCTCTTCGAATCTGGACGATATCAAAGATTGCAATTATTACATAGTAACAGTTCCAACTCCCGTGGATAAAAACAACCGTCCAGATCTTACGCCACTTTATAAAAGCAGCGAAACCGTCGGAAAGGTTTTGAAAAAAGGAGATATCGTGGTTTACGAATCAACGGTTTATCCAGGCGTTACCGAGGATGAATGTGTTCCGGTACTGGAAAAAGTCAGCGGATTGAAATTCAATGAGGATTTTTTTGCCGGTTATTCACCTGAAAGAATAAATCCGGGAGATAAAGAACATACGGTAGATAAAATATTAAAAGTAACAGCAGGTTCGACGCCCGAAATTGGGGAGAAGGTCGATCAACTCTACGCTTCCGTAATTACTGCCGGTACGCATTTGGCTCCCTGTATCAAAGTCGCTGAAGCCGCAAAGGTTATAGAGAATTCGCAACGTGATATTAATATTGCTTTTGTGAATGAATTGGCCAAAATATTCAATATGATGGGAATTGATACCCACGATGTTTTGGCTGCCGCTGGTACCAAATGGAATTTTTTACAATTCAAACCGGGATTGGTTGGCGGACATTGTATTGGTGTCGATCCTTATTATCTTGCTCAAAAAGCCCAAGAAATTGGTTATCATCCGGAAATAATTTTGGCGGGAAGAAGAATGAACGATAGTATGGGACAATACGTAAGCAGCGAAGTGATTAAACTGATGCTTCAAAATGATATTAAAGTCAAAGGTTCCAAAATATTGATTCTCGGAATCACTTTTAAGGAAAATTGTCCGGATGTAA
This sequence comes from Salinimicrobium sp., assembly GCA_035705495.1. Classification (GTDB taxonomy): domain Bacteria; phylum Bacteroidota; class Bacteroidia; order Flavobacteriales; family Flavobacteriaceae; genus DASSWB01. The sequence continues at coordinate 4,603 of DASSWB010000125.1, forward strand.
GGAATACAAAAGTTGTAGATGTGGTGAGACATCTACAGGATTACCAAACCGAGATCAGCATTTATGATCCTTTGGCGAATCCAGAAGAGGTAAAACACGAATACAATTTAGACACTGTTCAAACTTTACCGAATGAAAAATTTGATGCTATTGTACTGGCAGTAGCCCATACAGAGTTTTTGAGCATCGATTTATCTGCCTTAAAATCGGATAATGCGGTGGTTTATGATGTGAAAGGGGTTTTGGGCGATAACTGTGATCGAAAATTGTAATCGAACACCTTTTTTTATTTTTCAAAAAATAATGCTTCAGCTGGATATTCCCTTGCATTTACAGAAGGGATTTTTTGTAATATGAAATATCATAAAAATGCTTTTCCGTATCTTTCGGCGCTTTATTCCTTTTTGTGATTGGAAATAGAGCCATAATCTTTAACCAGGAAAAGAATTATTTTTACACCACTAATTTTGGATGTAAATTTTTCTCTCAGTTCGAAAAAAATGAAAATAAAAAATATTTGTTGCATAGGAGCAGGTTACGTTGGAGGTCCCACTATGGCAGTAATTGCACAGAAGTGTGAAAAAATCAAGGTAACAGTTGTTGATATAAATAAAGAAAGAATCGCTCAATGGAACGATGAGGATGTAAATAAAATTCCTATTTATGAACCCGGTCTTGCCGAAATAGTAAAGGAAGCACGTGGAAGGAATTTGTTTTTTTCCACAGATGTTGCGAAAGCAATTGATGAAGCCGATATGATTTTTATTTCCGTAAACACGCCCACCAAAACTTATGGAATAGGCAAAGGAATGGCAGCCGATTTAAAATATATCGAACTATGTGCCAGACAAATTGCTGAGGTTGCAAAAAACGATAAAATTGTAGTTGAAAAATCGACTTTGCCGGTGCGTACTGCTGCCGCTTTAAAAGATATTTTGGACAATACTGGGAACGGCGTCAAATTCCAAATTCTTTCCAACCCTGAATTTTTAGCGGAAGGTACGGCGGTTGAAGATTTAAAAAATCCGGATCGGGTTTTAATTGGAGGCGATATCAATTCCGAAGAAGGAAGAGAAGCAATAAACGCTTTGGTGGGTATTTATGCTTCTTGGGTGCCCCGAGAAAATATTTTGACCACAAATGTATGGTCGTCGGAATTATCCAAATTAACGGCAAATGCGTTTTTGGCGCAACGGGTTTCATCAATAAACGCAATGTCGGAATTATGTGAAAAAACAGGAGCCGATATTCAGGAAGTGGCAAAAGCAGTGGGAATGGACAGTCGGGTAGGATCAAAATTTTTAAAAGCATCTGTTGGTTTTGGAGGTTCTTGTTTTCAAAAGGATATCTTGAACCTCGTTTACATTGCCAAATCCTTCGGACTTGATGAAGTGGCCGATTACTGGGAACAGGTGATCAAGATGAACGACCACCAGAAGCAGCGTTTTGCGGCGAATATGGTGAGAAAAATGTACAACACGGTTTCCGGGAAAAAAATCGCGATTCTTGGTTGGGCCTTTAAAAAAGATACAAATGATACGAGGGAATCTGCCTCCATATATGTGGCCGATTACCTTTTAAGCGAACAAGCAGAAATTGTTGTTTACGACCCTAAAGTATCTGAAGAGCAAATTTTTTCAGATTTGAATTATTTGGGTAGTCGCACAAATGAGGAAAATCGAAAAATGGTTACGGTGGTGAATTCTGCGATGGAAGCATGTGAAAATTCCCATGCCATTGCGTTACTCACAGAATGGGACGAATTCAAACAATTGGATTGGCAGAAAATTTATGAAAGTATGCTGAAACCAGCCTTTTTATTCGATGGGCGAAGGTTATTAAAACGCGAAGCACAGGAAAGCATTGGCTTTGAATTCTACGCCATCGGTTCCTAAACCTTGGTTCTGTCGAAAGATGAAAGAAGCGAATTCATTATGAAAGACAAATCATACCAAAGACACATTGCGAAAGCCATTACGTGGCGAATTATTGGCACGATAGATACCATTTTACTTTCTTGGTTTATCTCTGGAAGTGCCACAACTGGTTTACAGATTGGTCTATTTGAGGTTTTCACAAAAATGCTTCTGTACTATTTCCATGAACGTTTATGGTTTCGGGTGAAACTGGGAATCAAAAAAAATGGAGACGATAGTAAAAAAAAGACACCTGACAAAAACCGTTACCTGGCGCGTCATTGGAACGTTGGATACGATGACCTTGGCATGGATCGTTACCGGAAACCCGTTGACAGGATTGAAAATTGGAATGACGGAGGTTTTTACAAAAATGCTTCTGTATTATTTGCATGAAAGAGTTTGGTATAAAATTGATTATGGCATACCGAACAGAGATTCGAGAAAGAAAATATCTTCGGAAACAAAAGAATTTTAAACCCGCTTTTCTGTACAGGGAAATCTTGGACTGCGTTTTGTTTCAAAAAGTCTGTTGAACATGATTTTCTTTTAACTTTTTTCAGCTTTTAAGTTTATTTTCACACATTCTTGCTGCCTTTTTTCTAATTTCACTTTTCATAATAACCAGCCAGTATAATGGAAGTTCTAGAACTAATTGGACGCAAAAAAGAACTTTTTACTTCAGATATTTTAGCCAAAAAAGAAGAACTAAAAAACATTGTTTCCAGTTCGTCTTTTTTGATTTTGGGAGGTGCCGGATCTATTGGTCAGGCAGTTACCAAGGAAATCTTTAAACGGAATCCGAGAAAGCTTCACGTCGTTGATATCAGTGAAAATAATCTGGTTGAACTTGTGCGGGATTTAAGAAGTTCCTTGGGTTACATTGATGGTGATTTTAAAACCTTCGCCCTGGATATCGGATCTTTGGAATATGAAGCCTTTATTTCAAATGATGGAAATTACGATTATGTCCTGAATCTTTCCGCATTAAAACATGTGCGTAGTGAGAAAGATCCTTTTACATTAATGCGTATGATCAATGTAAATATTTTTAATACCGATAAAACTTTACAACAATCAATAGAAAAGGGCACAAAAAAATATTTCTGTGTCTCGACCGATAAAGCTGCGAACCCGGTGAACATGATGGGCGCTTCCAAACGAATCATGGAAATGTTCTTAATTCGAAGAAGCGGGAAAATTGATATTTCGACCGCACGATTTGCCAACGTTGCATTCTCGGATGGATCCTTGCTTCACGGATTTAATCAACGTTTACTCAAAAAACAACCCGTCGTGGCACCTTTTGATGTCAAAAGATATTTTGTGACTCCGCAGGAATCAGGTGAACTCTGTTTAATGTCTTGCTTATTTGGTGATAACGGGGATATATTTTTCCCAAAACTCAATGAAGATTTACATTTGATCAGTTTTTCTGACATCGCCATAAAATATTTAAAGTTTCGCGGATTTGAAGCTTACGAATGCGAATCGGAACAGGAAGCAAGAGAACTCGTTAAAACTTTACCCCAAAAAGGAAAATGGCCTTGTTATTTTTCCCGAAGCGATACAACCGGTGAAAAGGATTTCGAAGAATTTTTTACTGAAAACGAGAAACTGGATATGGAAAGTTTCGAAAACTTGGGTATTATTAAAAATGATTTTCAAACTGAAAATGATAAATTGGAGTACTTTGAAGATACAATTTCAAAAATGAAAAAATCCAGGAACTGGACCAAACAAGAAATAGTTGATTTGTTCAATGTTATGATCCCAAATTTTGGTCATAAGGAAACCGGAAAATATCTTGATGAAAAAATGTAACGCGACGCTTTTATGAAAGAAGATGTAATTATTTTGGGAAAAGGCGGTCACGCCAAGACCATCATTGATATGATTGAAGAGCAAGGAATTTATAATATTGTCGGGGTCACGGATTATGAAGTATCTGAAGCGGAATTCGCCGGTTATCCAGTATTGGGAACAGATGATGTATTGCCTGGATATTTTAAAAAAGGTGTCAAAAATGCGGTAATCGGAGTTGGCGGATTTAGGAATAACGATTTGCGCATCAAACTTTTCAATAGAGCAAAAAAAGTTGGCTTCAATTTACCCGTAATCGTGCACCATTCAGCAATTGTTTCCAAGACATCCAAAATTGGTGAAGGCACGGTTATCAAACGCGGCGCAATTGTCGACACTGATGTAACGATCGGTAAAAATAATGTATTGGAATTGGGATCGACCGTAGGTCATGAAAGTAAAGTTGGCGACCACGTGCTTATTTCGGCAAACAGCATTGTTTCGGCGTATGATATTATTGAAGACGACGTTTTTTTAGCGGTAAGTTCTACGATAATTTCCGGTTTAAAAGTGTGCAGCGGAACGTTGATAGGCGCAGGATCTGTGGTGGTCAAAGACATTGAACAACCAGGTACTTACTTTGGCTTACCGGCCAAATTAATTACCAAGTGAATAAAACTGTAACAATATGAGCGTATTGATTATTGCAGAAGCGGGTGTGAATCATAATGGTGATTTGCAAAAAGCGAAACAGCTAATTGATGTTGCGGCGACTGCGGGTGCAGATTTTGTGAAATTCCAAACCTTTAACACAGATAAAGTATTAACCAAAAATGCCAAGAGAGCTGCTTATCAAGATATAAATACGGGAAATGCGGAATCACAGTATGAAATGGTGAAAAAATTGGAACTTTCTCATGATGATCATCGGGAACTTCAAGATTATTGTAATCAGAAAAACATAAAGTTTCTTTCTACTGGTTTTGACTTGGAGAGTCTTGATTTTTTGGATAGCCTCGGAATTGATCTGTTTAAAATACCATCGGGAGAAATAACCAATTTGCCCTATCTCCGAAAGATTGCAAGTTTTAAAAAACCTGTTGTGATGTCAACAGGAATGGCTTCTATGGCAGAAATAAAAGAAGCTTTTGAGGTTTTGAAAAATGAAGGTTTGGATAAGGAACAAATTACAATTGTGCACTGCAATACAGATTATCCCACAGCCATGGAAGATGTGAATTTAAAAGCAATGAATGCCATTGGAAACGAAATGGGTGTAGAAATCGGTTATTCGGATCATACGTTGGGAATTGAAATTCCGATTGCTGCAGTTGCGTTGGGCGCGAAAGTGATAGAAAAGCATTTCACTTTAGACAGAAATTTACCCGGACCGGATCATAAAGCTTCTTTGGAACCAGCCGAATTAAAAGCGATGGTTACAGGAATTAGAAATGTGGAAAAAGCAATTTCCGGTTCTGGAATCAAAGAGCCATCAGCTTCCGAATTAAAAAACAAACCTGTTGCGCGTAAAAGTATTGTTGCAGCGAGAGCCATTCAAAAAAACGAGATTTTTTCCGAAGAAAATATAACGATAAAACGACCAGGCAGCGGAATAAGTCCGATGCTTTGGGATCAAATAATTGGTTCAAAAGCAACAAAAGATTATAAGGAGGAGGAACTCATATGAGAAAAATTTGTGTGGTTACCGGAACACGAGCTGAATTTGGATTGATGTCCTGGCTAATTAAATTTTTGCAGGACGATCCCCAAGTGGAGCTTCAATTGATCGTGACGGGTATGCATTTATCTCCTGAATTCGGTCTTACCTACAAGGAAATTGAAAAAACCGGGTTTTTTATTAATAAAAAAGTGGAAATGCTGCTTTCTTCAGATTCGGATGTTGGGATTTCCAAATCGATGGGTTTGGCACAAATAGGTTTTGCCGATGCGTTCGACGAATTAAAACCTGAGATTATTGTTTTGTTGGGAGATCGGTTCGAAATTTTTTCTGCTGCCAGCGCTGCGATGATTGCACGAATTCCAATTGCGCATATTCATGGCGGAGAAGTGACGGAAGGAGTTATTGACGAATCCATCAGACATTCAATCACCAAAATGTCCCACTTGCATTTTACGGCCACCGAAGCATACAGAAACCGTGTAATCCAGTTGGGAGAATCGCCCAAAAAGGTTTTTAATGTGGGTTCCCCAGGTTTGGACAATTTGGCGTACCTCGATTTGTTGGATAGAAATGATTTTGAAGAATCAATCCGGTTCAAATTAAACAAAAGAAATTTATTGATTACTTACCATCCGGTGACTTTGGAAACCCACACTTCTGAAGAACAATTTAATTCTTTACTGAAAGCGATTGATGATTTGGAAGACACGAATTTCATTTTTACGATGCCGAATTCAGATATGGACGGAAGAATAATCATGAAACAAATCCAAGATTATGTTTCCAAAAATAAGCATCGAGCTTGTGCTTTTGAATCGATGGGGCAGAAGAGATATCTTTCGGCACTTCGTCATGTGGATGTGGTATTGGGAAACTCTTCAAGCGGATTGGCGGAAGCACCAAGTTTTAAAGTCGCCACGGTAAATATTGGCGACCGACAAAAAGGAAGAATAAGGGCAGAGAGTGTAATTGATTGCCAACCCGAATCCGAAGAAATAAAACAAGCAATTCAAACAGCATTGTCGGATGAATTCAGAAATAAATTGAAGTCGGTTAAAAATCCTTATGGAGAAGGTGGCGCTTCACAAAAAATTGTAGAAATCCTCAAAAAGATCGATTTAAAAAATATTTTAAAAAAGAAATTTTACGATCTGGAACGCGAACAGTTCCGAAGTGAATAATTTTTTAAACCCAAAAAATAAGCGTAAAGTACTTAAAATATGGCGTTGGTAAATATTACAATACATAAGGACGAAACCGTTTTGGTTGCCCTGCAGAAGTTGAATGATCTGCTTCTTGTGCGCAAAGTAAGTCAGTTAATCATTTTTGTGATTGACGATCAGCAAGCGGTAATTGGTTCGTTAACAGATGGAGATATCCGTAGATCATTGGTAAAACATGCGGATTTGGATAAAAGGGTGGAAGAGATTTGTAACAAAGATTTTGTTTATGAACATGAAAGGGATGGCTATTTTGATTTAAATAATTACCGCGCAGAAAATATAAAAATTCTTCCGATTCTTGATAAACAGGGAAAATTGCTTCGGATTATTGATTTGGAAAAAACCAGATCGGAACTACCACTGGATTGTATGATCATGGCCGGCGGAAGAGGAAAAAGATTAAGTCCGCTGACGGATACGGTTCCAAAACCCATGTTGCCGTTGGGCGGAAGACCTATTATAGAACATAATATTGATCGGCTGGTTTCCTTCGGAATTAAAAATATATACATTTCCGTCAAATATTTGGGAGAACAGATACAGGAGTATTTTGGCGATGGAAGTAAGAAAGGTATCAACATACAATATATATGGGAAGACGAACCCTTGGGAACCGCTGGTGCATTGGCTTTGGTGGAAAAATACAATACCGAAAATGTTCTTTTAATGAATTCCGATCTATTTACGAATGTGAATTTTGAAGATCTGTATTTGGGAATAACCGAGGAAAATGCTGATATGGCAGTAGCGTCCACCGAATACAAAGTTGACATTCCTTTTGCGGTTTTTGATACCCAAGAAGAACAGGTTATGAATTTTAAGGAAAAACCTTCGTATGTATATCACTCCAATGCAGGAATTTATATTTTGAAAAAAGAATTGATCGATGAAATCCCGAAAAATGAATTTTATGATATTACTGATTTAATGGATAAAGTGGTGAAAAGAGGAGGAAAATTGATTCACCGACCTATCAGGGGATTCTGGATTGATATAGGAAGTCCGACCGATTACAAACAAGCACAGGAATTTGTAAAACATTTAGAATAATGTTAGTAATTATACCAGCAAGAGCAGGCTCTAAAGGAGTTTTTAAAAAGAACATTAAAGAATTGAATGGAAAACCTCTTATTCAGTATACAATTGATGCTGCCCGAAAGGTTTTTAAAGATTCTGATATTGTAGTGAGTACAGATAGTCCCGAAATTAAAAAGATAGCCAGCAAGAAACTGCCTGTGGACAGTATTGTAATTAGGCCATCTGCCTTGGCTACAGATACCACAAGTATGAATGATGTTCTATTGAACGTAATTGAGACAATGGAGAAGCGAGGTAAAATTTTTAAAACTGTAATTTTATTGCAACCCACGTCACCTTTCCGTAAACCAATTCACATCAAGGAAGCGCTAAAACTTTATAATTCTGAATTTGAGATGTTGGTTTCTGTAAAAGAAACAAAAGCAAATCCTTATTACACTTTACAAGAGGAGAATTCGGACGGATATTTAGAGCGTTCAAAAGACGGTAATTTTATAAGAAGACAGGATTGTCCGAAAGTGTGGGAATTAAATGGAGCTATTTATATTATAAACGTGGATGCACTCAAAGCGAAACCTATTTATGAGTTTAAGAAAGTGAAAAAGTACGTGATGGATGAGATTTCTTCTATAGACATAGATTCCAGTTTTGACTGGTCACTAGCAGAGACGATTATAGAAAAATCACATTTATTAAATCTGAAAAATCAGTTAGCCGAAATTAATTAAAAAGTAAAAATGTTACCAAGCATTAAACCATATATTATCGGTGAAACAGCTTTTCATCATCAGGGCGACAAAGATTTTTTACGAAATTTAGTTGATGCAGCAGCTGAGCTTCAGTTGGATGCAATCAAGTTTCATTTGCTCTTTGATATCAACAACTATTTCGTGGCTTCGCACCCCGCGATCAGTGCTGTGAACGAATGGATTTTTTCAAAAGAACAATATGCCGATTTTTTTAAATACGCAAATGAAAAGAAATTGGATGTCATTGCTTTATGCAATGATCCTGCATCAATTCAGTGGATAAACAACGAA
>DASSWB010000126.1:0-3016 GCA_035705495.1 Salinimicrobium sp.
TTTTTAATTGTATTTTTTGGGTGTACCCTTTCGCAGAAAAAGCTCAAGGTCGCGTCTTCCGCTATTAGTTTTGTGGCGCAAAAGCAAGCGCCACAAAAGCTAGCCGCTGCAACCGCTTACACGTTCTGAGTTAAAAAGTTAAAAGAAAAAAAGTGAATGTGAAAAATTAATCCTGAATTTTCAGTTTGAGAAAAGTTCTGTTCCTGCAAGGTTTCCAAAACCTTGAGGTATCATTTAAAACGGATGTAAAACTTTTAATCTTTTCCCAAACCCACGGGAGCTCTCCGCATAATTTTTTAAATTTAAAAAAGCTGTATTTCTCTAATAAAATGACCTAAGAATCATAAAAGAGACTGTGCAGAAGGAAGCGAAAAAAATGAAAAAACCCCTCCTCATATTCAACGATTACGGTATCTATTGCGAAAAAGCAGATGTGTATCTCGATCCGTGGAAACCGGTTGATAAAGCCCTTATTACTCACGGCCACGCAGATCACGCAAGATGGGGACACAAAAAATATATTACACAGCACACGAACGTACCAATCATTAAACATCGTTTGGGAGATATCAATGTTTCGGGAGTTGATTATAATGAAAGTTTCAGTATCAACGGAGTCAAATTCTCCTTTCATCCCGCCGGACATATCATTGGCTCGTCACAAATCCGGGTAGAACACAAAGGGGAAGTTTGGGTTTTCACAGGCGATTATAAAACGGAAAACGACGGAATTTCAGTTCCTTACGAACCTATCAAATGTCGCGCTTTCATTACCGAATGCACTTTTGGTTTACCCGCTTTCAAATGGACACCGCAGGAACAAGCGATGCAGAATATCAATAATTGGTGGCTAGAAAATAGGGAAGCGGGAAAAACATCAATATTGTTTGGTTATTCTTTGGGAAAAGCACAGCGCTTGCTCAAATATTTGGATACTTCAATCGGAAAAATTTATACCCACGGCGCTATAGAAAATATGACCGAAGTCTTACGCCCGTTGGTCAATTTTCCACCTACAACATTAATAACCCGCGAAACCAAAAAAGAAGAGATAAGAGGAAATATTGTATTGGCACCACCAAGCGCTCACGGCAGTACGTGGATTAAAAAAATGACACCTTACGAAACAGGTTCGGCAAGTGGGTGGATGGCTTTTCGCGGCGCGCGACGCCGACGGGCAATCGATAAAGGTTTTGTGCTTTCCGATCATTGCGATTGGCAGGGATTGATCAGCAGTATTCAAGCCACGGGTTGTGAGCGCGTCATTTGTACCCACGGTTACACTGAGATTTTCTGTCGGTATCTAAACGAAATCGGTTACGACGCCCGAACCGCAAAAACCCAATACGAAGGTGAAGCTTCCGAAATGGAGAAATCAACAGAAGAAGATAATTTTCCAGAAACAAAAAAAGCAGCATCTCCAAAGGAGACAGATGAGAATAAAGAGATTATTTAATTAAGGTAAAAAGTTCCCTCCCCTCAGGGGGAGGGCGGAGGGAGGGGCCCATATGAAACTATTCGCAGAACTTATAAAAAAACTGGACAGCACGAACAAAACTTCGGCGAAGGTCGCGGCGTTGACGCAGTATTTTTTGCAGGCGGAAGAAAAAGACAAAGTTTGGGCAATTGCAATTCTCTCACACCGGCGTCCGCCACGACCGGTGAACACCACTTTGCTTCGAATATGGGCTTCGGAATTATCTCAAATTCCACTTTGGCTGTTTGAGGAAAGTTATCATATCGTGGGTGATTTAGCCGAAACGATTGCACTTGTCATTCCGCCTTCCGAAGAAAATTCAGAAATAAGCCTTTCCCAATTTATGGAAGAAATGATTGCGCTAAAGAAAAAACCCGATACCGAAAAAAAGGAATACTTGTATGAAAACTGGGTGAAACTCAATTATTACGAGCGATTTGTTTTTACCAAACTCATTACGGGAAGTTTTAGAATTGGCGTAAGTCAGAAACTAATGACGCGCGCTTTGGCGAAGGCAACAGATTTGGATGAAGATATTCTGGCACACAAGCTTATGGGAAATTGGGATCCGCGGCAGATTTCTTTTGAAGAATTAATTCTTGAACAAAACGAAGCCGATTTTTTATCGAAACCTTATCCTTTCTATTTAGCCTATGCGCTGGAAGGGGAAATAGAAGATTTGGGCGACCCGAAAGAATGGAGTGCAGAGCATAAATGGGACGGAATCCGTGCGCAAGTGATTGTTAGAAATAATGAACTTTTCGTCTGGAGCCGTGGTGAAGAATTGGTGACTGATAAATACCCGGAGTTTCAGGAATTCATCGGTAAAATTCCCAACGGAACTGTGCTAGATGGAGAATTGTTGGTTTTTCAAAATGGGGAAATCGGGATTTTTAATGATCTGCAAACACGCATCGGACGTAAAACGGTTTCAAAAACATTACTGAACAAGGTACCGGTAATTTTAAAAGCTTACGATGTATTGGAGTGGAAAGGAGAAGATATTCGGCAGGAAGCATTTTTCCAAAGGAGAAAAATCTTGGAACAGTTGTATTCCGAAGTAAAAGAAGAAAATTTTCCGCTGCACCTTTCAGAAACCATAAAATTTGAAAAATGGAAAGAAACCATTGCAGAACGTGAAAGAGCACGCGAAGAAAAAAGCGAAGGATTGATGTTGAAACGCTGGGATTCGCCATACTTGGTCGGTCGGAAAAAAGGCGATTGGTGGAAATGGAAAGTGCAACCACTTACGGTTGATGCGGTTCTGACTTATGCAATGCGCGGTCACGGCAGGCGATCAAATCTTTTTACAGATTACACTTTTGCACTTTGGGACGGTGAAGAATTGGTCACTTTCGCAAAGGCTTATTCGGGATTGACAGATGTGGAATTTCGCCAGATCGATAACTGGATCAAGAGAAATACTTTAGAACGCTTCGGACCTGTTCGAAGCGTGAAACCTGAATTGGTTTTTGAAATTGCTTTTGAAGGAATTGCACTTTCCAAAAGACATAAAAGTGGCGTCGCAACAAGATTTCC
>DASSWB010000127.1:0-14181 GCA_035705495.1 Salinimicrobium sp.
ATTGATTCCTTCACCTATTCTTTCCGAAGTAAAAAACTCGATTTTAATTTGAATTTAATCTAAATAAGCTTTGGCAAACGGATTTTGGTTTTTATATTTGCGCCTGAAAATTAATTATTATTTTAAATCAGTCTAAATAAACCAAATGAAAAAGTTTTTGTTATCCGCAGCAATTTTAGGAAGTTTCACATTTGTTTCCTGTTCGTCAGACGACAGTTCGGGAACCCAACCTCAAGTAGAAGTGCCCGCAAACTATACCTTTACCAGAAATGGTGAAACCACAGTAAGTTACGATGGTCAGACAACCCGTTTAGGAATGGTAAAAGAAATGACAAGCGCTTTTATGGATTTCGACAATACTACTCAAGAGAGTCTTTCCAATATGTTTTCAAATACAAATAGTCCTTTTGCTAACGCCGATTTTAATACTTCGGGAAAAAGCGTAAAAAGCAAAGTAGCGGCATCAAATGATTATTTTTCAATCAATACCGTTGAAAGTACTGAAATCAAAGAAGATTTTGAATCTTTCATCAACACGCAAACAAACGAAGTTTTCACTAACCAAAACGAAGTTGCAGCTCCTGGAGTTGCTGGTCAAATTCCAAATGGCGACAATGTGCGTTATGTAGATTCCAAAGGTTTTGAAATGAACCAGGTTTTTGCAAAAGGACTTATGGGTGCTCTTTTAATGGATCAAATCCTTAATAATTATTTGAGTCCGCAGGTTTTGGATGCTGGTGAAAACGTAGCAAACAACGACGCAGAAATTGTAGAAGAAGGAAAAAACTATACTACAATGGAGCACAAATGGGATGAAGCTTATGGATACTTATATGGTGACCCTTCGGTTCCAACTGCAAATCCAAACTCTGTATTAAATGCAAGCGAAGACAGAATGTTGTTCAATTATTTAGGTCGTGTGGATTCAGATTCAGATTTCGCCGGACTTGCAAACAACGTTTTTGAAGCTTTCAAAACAGGTCGTGCGGCAATTGTTGCAGGAGATTACGATCTAAGAAATGAGCAAATCGCAATCATTAAAGAAAATTTATCTAAAATATTGGCTGTGAGGGCTGTTCATTATTTCCAAGCGGGTAAAACTGAAATTGAAAATGGAAATAGAACAAATGCTTTTCACGCATTGTCTGAAGGTTTTGGTTTCCTTTACGGAATCAGATTCACAAATAATCCAGCTATTGACGCCCCTTATGTGTCAAAAAGCCAAATCGATATCGTAAAAGATCAACTTTTGGCAGGAAATGGATTTTGGGATGTAACCCCAGAAACTTTACAAACAATCTCTGAAGGAATCGCAACAAGCTTCGGTTTTACGGTTGAAGCCGCTGCAGAATAATTTAAATTTTTAAATAGGTCGGAAGTATTTCCGGCCTATTTTTTTAAATTCTGAAAAATGAAAACTACGTTTAAGTTATTATTCCTGTTTGTTTGCTTGTGTATCGTTTCTTGTAGTGACGATGAAAGCGGAAGCTCCCAAACAGACAATTTTGATCGGAGCGCCATGTTGGAAAATTGGGCCGATCACATTATAATTCCTGCTTTTGAAGCATTTCGGGTGAAAACACAGAACCTTAAAGTGAAAACGTCCGATTTCAACGCAAATCCCTCTGAAGCTACTTTGGAATCGTTACGAGCGGCTTACCAAGAAACTTACATTCAGTTCCAAACAGTTTCAATGTTCGAAATTGGGATGGCAGAAACAGTGAATTTCCGAATGAGATTGAATACGTATCCCACGGAATCGGATGTGATCCTACAAAAAATCGCGGCAAACAATTTTAATTTGGAACTACCGACTTCCTTTGACGAACAGGGTTTTCCCGCTTTGGATTTTTTATTGAACGGATTGGCAGAAACCGATGCGGAAATAATTGCTTTCTACACCACAGATCCAAACGCCGAGATTTACAAGAATTATCTTTTTGCGCTGTCGTCAACTATTAATGATTTGACAACCGAAGTGACTTATGATTGGACCACATCTTTTCGCGATACTTTTGTGAACAATACCAGTTCTTCAAGTACCGGAGCTGTTGATCGGTTAACGAATGATTTTGTTATGTATTACGAAAAGTATTTGCGATCCGGAAAAATAGGAATTCCAGCAGGCGCTTTTACGGGAAATCCTGTTTCGCAGAACGTGGAATCTTATTATTCTGCGGAATTGTCCAAGACTTTATACCTGACGGCTTTACAAAGTGTCCAAGATTTTTTCAACGGAATTCATTTCGGCACAACGACGAACGGAATCGGTTTTGACGATTATCTCGATTACCTGAATACCATCAAAAATGGCGAAAATTTGAGTCTGTTGATCAATAATAACTTTGATGCGACTATAACCCAGGCTGCCAATTTGAATGATAATTTGGTAGAACAGGTTGAAACCAATAATACAGAAATGTTGCAAGCTTTTGACCAATTACAGAAAAATGTGATTTTGTTGAAAGTCGATATGATGCAAGCACTTTCAATCAGCGTAGATTACGTTGATTCCGATGGTGATTAACCGATTTTTCAAATCGTAAAAAATGACATTTTCCACATACCTAAAACAACAAACGGAAGCGGCCCCACTGGCCGTTTTTCGTATTTTGTTCGGTTTGTTGATGTGTGGCAGCATTATTCGGTTTTGGTTAAATGGCTGGATAGAAAAACTCTACATTCAACCGCAATTTTTCTTTTCTTACTACGGATTTGAATGGGTAAAACCCATTGGGGACTGGACTTATTTACTTTTTGTTATCTGCGGAATTTCAGCACTTCTCGTGGCACTTGGTTTTAAATACCGATTATCGATAATTGTTTTCTTTCTGAGTTTCACCTACATCGAACTCATGGATAAAACCACCTATTTAAATCATTATTATTTCATCAGTATCCTTAGCTTTTTAATGATTTTTCTTCCTGCAAGCGCTTATTTTTCGGTTGATGCCGCGAGAAACAGAATTTTTTCATTTCAGAAAATTCCGCAGTGGACGATTGACAGCATTAAACTGCTTTTGGTAATCGTTTATTTCTATGCAGGTTTGGCAAAGCTCAATTCTGATTGGTTGTTGGAAGCAATGCCACTCAAAATTTGGCTGCCATCAAATTACGATCTGCCCATAATTGGAAACCTGCTTCAGCAGGAATGGGCTCATTATGCTTTTAGTTGGAGCGGAATGCTTTACGATCTTACAATTCCTTTTTTATTGCTTTACAAACCCACACGGACTTTCGCTTTTATTCTCGTTGTGGTATTTCATGTGCTCACCCGAATCTTGTTCCCAATTGGAATGTTTCCTTTTATCATGATTTTGAGTGCGCTTATCTTTTTTGACGCTGGTTTACATCACAAGATTTTAGCTTTCTTTTCAAGAATTTTTTCAATTTCAAAAAATCAGTTTGATAACGGAAAAAATCTCATATTAAATCCAATAAAGCGGAAAATTGTTTATCCAATATTGATTTTGTTTTTTACAATTCAGATTTTGTTTCCGTGGCGATATTTGACCTATCCCGGAGAACTTTTCTGGACGGAAGAAGGTTTTCGGTTTTCGTGGCGCGTTATGCTCATGGAGAAAGCTGGATATGCTCAATTTAAAGTCGTTGATTCAAAAACTGGAGATGGATTTTATGTGAAAAATTCCGAATTCCTTACGCCTTTTCAGGAAAAACAAATGTCGTTTCAGCCCGACTTCATTCTTGAATACGCACATTTTTTAGCCGATTATTTCAGACGACAAGGTCATGAAAACATAGAAATATACGTCGAAAGCTTTGTCGCCTTGAACGGCCGGAGAAGTGAAGCGTACATCAATCCAGAAGTGAATCTTTTGGAATATCAAGATTCTTTTAAAAGTAAAAAATTTATACTGCCATTCAATGATCAAATTAAAGGTTTATAGTTTCTTCTTGTTGTTTTTCTGCTTCGGAACTGCTTCTGCTCAATTTACTTTGAAAGGAAAAGTCGTTTCTACTGAAGATAATTCACCTATTGTTTATGCTGAAATTTATAACAAAACAAGTGGCAAGTTAACAGTCGCGGATGAAAATGGCGAATTTGAAATCGAAAATCTTGAAAAAGGGACTTATGTTTTTGCGGTTTTCAGCTATCAATCCGAAGTTATGGAACAGGAAGTGAAAATCGATCAAAACGAGGAAATTGTCTTCAAGCTTGAACCACTCGCAGAGAGTTTATCGGCAGTCGTGCTCACGCAAAGAAGAGAGAAAATATTTGCATTGCGCAGTCTGAAAGATGTCGAGGGAACCGCCATTTTTGCAGGTAAAAAAAGCGAAGTGATCGTGATGGATAAAATCACCGGAAACTTGGCGGCCAATAATGCACGACAAATCTACAGTCAGGTGGTGGGCTTGAATATTTACGACAATGGCGATGCTGGCTTACAATTGAATATCGGCGGTCGGGGGTTGGATCCCAACAGATCACAAAATTTCAACACGCGGCAAAATGGTTATGATATTTCGGCTGATGTTCTGGGGTATCCTGAAAGTTATTACACGCCGCCGCCTGAGGCATTGGAGGAAATACAAGTCATTCGTGGCGCGGCTTCTTTACAATACGGAACACAGTTTGGCGGACTCATAAACTTCAAGTTCAAAAAACCAAATCCGAATAAAAAAATTGAACTCATTACCCGGCAATCTTTGGGTTCATACAATATGTTCACGAGCTTCAATAGTTTGAGTGGAACCCTGGGAAAATTCAGTTATTACACTTTTTATAATTTCAAAAAAGGTGAAGGTTTCCGTCCAAATTCGGGCTACGATTCGCACAATGCATTTGCACATTTCAACTGGAAATTCAATGAAAACACGAATATCAGTTTTGAAACCACTTATTTGGATTATTTGGCGCAACAACCCGGCGGTTTGACCGATGCACAATTCTACGAAAATCCAGATTACAGTAATCGGACACGAAATTGGTTTAAGGTTGATTGGCTTTTGTATGCGTTGAAATTGGAGCACGCTTTTTCAGATAAAACTGATTTCAGCCTTAATTTATTCGGACTCGATGCGTCAAGAAAGGCGGTTGGTTATCGTCAAAATCGGGTTTCTCAACCAGATGATTTGGATGCACCAAGAGAATTATTAGTCGATAATTTTAGCAATTGGGGAGCAGAAGCCAGAATTCTGACCAAATATAATTTATTGAAAAACGAATCTATTTTACTATTGGGATCGAAGTTTTACAAAACGAACAACAATCAGCGTCAGGGGCCGGGAAGCACATCTTCGGCGGCAGATTTTCATTTTGCCGATGAAGAATTTCCGAATTATCCGCGGCAAGCGCAATTTGAGTTTCCGAATCAAAATGTGGCGGTTTTTGGGGAAAATATTTTCAACATTACAGAGAAACTTTCGATTACGCCTGGTTTTAGGTTTGAATATATCAATACACAAAGCGAAGGGACCTACAAGAATATATTTTTGGATTTGGCAGGAAACGTTTTGTTGAACGAAACTTTGAGTGACAACAGAAAATTTGAACGCAATTTCGTGCTTTTCGGAATCGGAAACAGTTATAAAATTTCTCCTTCCGCAGAAATATATGCCAACATTTCTCAAAATTATAGATCAGTTACTTTTTCCGATATCCGCGTGATAAACCCGGTTTTTCAGGTCGATCCCAATATTACAGACGAAGAAGGTTTTACAGCTGATTTTGGCATTCGTGGCAGACACAAGAATAAATTTTCGTATGATTTCAGTGCCTTCGGATTGCAATACAACGGCCGAATTGGTGAGATTTTGAAAGAAGTTGATGGAAGGCTGGTTCGATTCCGAGGAAATATTGGAGATGCATTTATTTACGGACTGGAAACTTTTGCGGATTGGAATTTAAAAAACACATTTTTTGAAAATCAGAAAGATTATCGATTTAACCTCTTTGTGAACGCTGCTTTCACGAATTCAGAATATACAAATTCCGAAGAAACAAATGTAAAAGGAAATAAAGTCGAATTTATTCCAGATGTCAATCTAAAAACAGGAATCAATTTTGGTTACAAGAATTTTCTGGGAAATATCCAATACACTTATTTATCTGAACAATTCACCGATGCTACAAATGCACCCCAAATTGCAACCGATTCCCAACGAGGAATTGAAGGCACGGTGCCGGTTTACGGAGTGATGGATTTCGGACTTTCTTACACTTGGAAAGCATTTAAATTGGAAACCGGAATAAACAATGTATTGAACAATTCATATTTTACGAGAAGGGCAACCGGCTACCCTGGACCGGGAATTATTCCAGCACAACCGCGGACTTGGTACAGCACGATTCAGTTTAAATTTTAAAAATAATTTCTTTAGGAACGATTTTTTTAATTCAGAAAATTCAAGTTTTTTACGGTCAACAGGATTGCAGAAAATCAATATACGCACTACAGCATACATTCTAGTATTTTAAAATGTTCTTATAGGTTTTTTTCATATTTAAGCCTTACATTTGCACGCAATTAAATCTTAATTGCCATGACCGCACACAATTCCAAAATCCTAGGAGAAGGTTTAACTTACGATGATGTTCTTTTAGTTCCAGCGTTTTCTGAAGTGCTTCCGAGAGAAGTCAACATCCAAACCAAATTCACCAAAAATATTACAATCAATGTTCCCATAGTTTCCGCAGCAATGGATACTGTAACCGAGTCACGTATGGCAATTGCCATGGCGCGTGAAGGCGGAATTGGCGTGTTGCACAAGAATATGACGATTGAACAGCAGGCTTTGAAAGTCCGTAAAGTAAAACGTGCGGAAAGCGGGATGATCATTGATCCCGTAACTTTGCCTCTAAACGCGAAAGTACGTGACGCACAGGAAAGTATGCGTGAACACAGCATCGGCGGAATTCCTATCGTTGATGAAAATGGAAAGCTCCTCGGAATTGTGACGAACAGGGATTTACGATTTGAAAAAAACATGAATCGACCAATTTCCGAAGTAATGACTTCTGAAAATTTGGTAACTGTGGCTGAAGGAACTTCTTTGGAAGACGCTGAAGGCATTTTACAGGAAAATAAAATCGAAAAATTGCCCGTAATCGGCAAAGATCAAAAACTTGTCGGACTCATTACGTTTCGGGATATTACCAAACTGACCCAAAAACCAATTGCAAACAAAGACAGTTACGGCCGACTCAGAGTGGCAGCCGCTATTGGAGTTACAGCTGATGCGGTGCAAAGAACCGAAGCTTTGGTGAATGCTGGTGTAGACGCAATCATCATTGACACCGCACACGGACATACAAAAGGCGTGGTGAATGTTTTGAAAGATGTAAAAAAGAAATTTCCGGATTTGGATGTCATTGTAGGAAATATAGCAACCGCTGAAGCAGCGAAATATTTAGTTGCCGCAGGAGCAGACGCAGTGAAAGTCGGCATAGGGCCGGGATCCATCTGTACTACTCGTGTCGTCGCCGGAGTCGGATTTCCACAGTTTTCAGCGGTTTTAGAAGTTGCAGCAGCAATAAAAGGAAGTGGAATTCCAGTAATTGCCGATGGCGGAATAAGATATACCGGAGACATTCCAAAAGCAATAGCAGCGGGTGCAGATTGTGTAATGTTGGGATCTTTATTGGCAGGAACAAAAGAATCGCCAGGAGAAACGATTATTTACGAAGGTCGAAAATTCAAATCCTACCGCGGAATGGGTTCTGTTGAAGCCATGAAAGAAGGCTCAAAAGATCGATATTTTCAGGATGTTGAAGATGATATCAAAAAACTAGTTCCGGAAGGAATTGTAGGTCGCGTTCCGTATAAAGGGGATTTGGAAGAAAGCATTCATCAATTCATCGGCGGATTGCGAGCCGGAATGGGTTATTGCGGGGCAAAGGATATAGAAACTCTAAAAGAAACAGGAAAATTCATAAAAATAACCGCTTCAGGAATTCACGAAAGTCACCCACATGATGTAACGATCACGAACGAATCACCTAATTATAGTAGGTAAACTAAGTACTTTGTTAGAAATTCCAAATTTCAAATTCCAAAAAACTGTCATTCTGAAAGAAGCGATAGCGGAGTGAAGAATCTCTGAATTTGAAGCAGGGTTATACTACGCAAGAGATTCCTCCTTCCGTCGGAATGACATTCTTACTGTCGTTCTAGACTCAATGTTTAAAACTGTCATTCTGAAAGAAGCGATAGCGGAATGAAGAATCTCTGAATTTGAAGCAGGATTATACTACGCAAGAGATTCCTCCTTCCGTCGGAATGATATTCTTATTGTGGTTCCAGACTCAATGTTTAAAACTGTCATCCTGAAAAAAGCGATAGCGGAGTGAAAGAATCTCAACGTTTGAATCGGAATCATGCTAAATAAGAGATTTCTCCTTCGTCGAAATGACATCAATTCTTAAATTTTTTTATCCTCCCCCTCACGGGGGAGTTAGAGGGGGCTTTTTTTACCCTTCAATCCACTCAATAATCTCAGGGTCATTGGGCAATGTTTTCGGATCGATGACTTTTACCAAATGTCCGTTTTCGTCAATTAAGTATTTCTGAAAATTCCATTGGACTTCAGAGTCCTGAAGACCATTTTTCGATTTCTGTGTCAAGAATTGATAAACTTCGTGCATATCATCCCCCTTTACGGAAATTTTACTCATCATCGGGAAAGTCACTTCGTAAATCATCCGACAAAATTCCGCAATTTCATAATCGGTACCAGGTTCTTGATTGAAACTGTCGGAAGGAAAACCTATGATCACAAAATCTTCATTTTTATATTTTTCATACATATCCTGCAAAATTTCGTATTGCGGAGTTAAACCACATTCCGAAGCGGTATTGACCACCATGATTTTCTTGCCTTTGAGGCTGCTAAAATCAAACGGATTTCCATTAACGTCGGTGGTTGTGAATTTATGAATGCTTTTTGTCTCCATGGTTTGTGCGTTTAAACAAATTGAAAAAAATATTGCGGAAATAATCAGTAGCTGTTTCATGTTTAACGTTTTTGGTTTGAAAATATATTAAAAATACCTCTCTTATTTTTGTTCAAGTCGTTTATAAAAAATAAAATCCGTAGCAACGGGAATTGCCCCTGCCAGCTTCAATTCAGTCATAATTTGCCCTCTATGATAGGTTGAATGATTGATGATGTGAAACAAAATATCTTCAATGGTATTGATGAAATCTTGACCACTACTATTTCTATATTTGATTTCCTTTTTTAATGGAAAATCTTCGATAATTCGAAAACTGTCCTTGTAATTTTCCAGATCATAAAAATCAAGTTGTTCTAATTCAGAAATTGTCCATGTGATCAGACTGTTGTGCGTGCCTAAAATACGCTTGTTCCACATTTGATGTGCATTGATGCTATGGTTGTACAGTTTTTCGACAATGTGCGTATTAAATTTTGGTTCATCAGCAAAAAGCGCCAAAATTTTTTGGTTGCAGATTCGGTTGTATTCAAATTTATCTTTAAAAAAATCCTTCATGGATTTTCATCATTATAAAAAGTTCCACGTTGCGGTTTTAAAGCATCCCGAACTGCAATCATTTCGCTTTGTTTCACTACCATATAAGCGATGCTGTGCGAGTCGTTTATTTTTTCATAACCAAACATTTTCTCCTGAAGTTTCTCCTTTTCATTAAATTCCTTCAGGTGTACGGCATGGTGTTTTGCTGTCATTTCAGCATCCGCGCCACGAAAATCCCATATCAATTTGATTCTTTTTTCCATAAAGGTAAATTTAATATACATTTTGGGAATAGATATAATTTATGCCGAATATATTCGTTAACAATAAGGCTTGGAAAACATTTGATATTTCCTATTTTTGCCCACATTCATAAAACTTAGCAGTTAAATGATCAAAAAAATCTTATTCGGTGCTTTTTTCTTCATTTTCACGACTTCCATAGGTCAGCATTTGGAGAACAAAGTCCTTTTTAGCGTTGAAGGCGAGCCGGTTTACGCTGAAGAATTTCTTAATGTATATAACAAAAACCAGGATCTGGTTGAGGTAAAATCCGAAAGGAACATTGATGAGTATTTGCAAATGTTCATCGATTATAAATTGAAAATAAAAGCGGCGGAAGCTTTGGGGCTGGATGCAAACCCAGAATTTCAACGTGAATTTTTGGGGTATAGAAATCAGTTGGCGAAAAAATTCATGACTGATTCCCATGTTACCGATGCACTCGTTCATGAAGCTTATGAGCGGACGATCGAGGAAGTCAATGCAGCCCATATTTTATTGTTGTTGGAAGAAGATGCCACTCCAAGTGATACCCTTGAGGTTTACAACCGCGCAATTGAGTTACGAAAAAAAATAATCAATGGCGGTGATTTCGCTGCGCTTGCGAAGCAATTTTCGGAAGATCCTTCGGTGAGAAAAAACGCGGGGGAATTGGGATGGTTTTCAGCTTTCAAAATGGTTTATCCTTTTGAAGATGCAGCTTATAAAACAGAAGTCGGAACGATTTCGATGCCGGTAAGAACAAATTTCGGATATCATCTGATCAAGGTCAATGACAAAAGAAAATCCAGAGGTGAAGTTGTTGTTGCCCATATTATGGTTGCCGATAAAGAAAATGTAAACGCCGAGAAAAAAATCAATCAGATCTATTCCGAATTAAAAGAGTCGGACGATTTCGAGAATTTGGCAATAAAATACAGTGATGACAAAGCAACTGCAGAAAAAGGTGGAAGATTAAAAAGATTTGGTGCAGGGGAACTGAATTCGCCCGAATTTGAAGATTTAGCTTTCAATTTGAAAACTCCAGGTGAAATTTCTGAACCTTTTAAAACCCAATATGGATGGCATATTGTTAAGCTGATAGAGAAATATCCGATTGCTTCTTTTGCCGAAACCCAACGTTTTTTAGAGGATAAAGTCAGAAAAGACAGTCGTTCTAGGGTTATTACCGAAGCTTTCGTTCAAAAATTGAAAAATGATTATAAAATTGGGGGCAATTCGAAAAGTCTTGAATATTTCGAAGATTTAATTGAAGAAAAAAATTCTGATCTGAATTTATCAGCCGATGAAGAGCAAGATTTAAAAGAAAAAGTATTGGTTAAAGTAAGGGATACTTCGCTGACTTATTTTGATTTTTATAAATTCTACAAATTAAAAAACCTGAAAAGCGACAAAGATTCCAATGTAAATGTACTGATGAAACAATGGCACGATGATTACATCAATAATTTCATTCTGGAGTATCATCAAAATCATTTGGAAGCCGAGAATTCAGAATTTGCATCGATCGCAAAAGAATACAAGGAGGGATTGCTTCTTTTTGAATTGATGGAAGACAAAATATGGAACGCCGCTAAACAAGATTCCATCGGACTTGAAAAATTTTATCAAGACCATAAAAGTCAATATGAAAAAGATGCCGATTTTGAAGAGATAAAAGGATTAGTGATCAATGATTATCAAAGTTTCCTTGAAAAAAAATGGTTGAACGAATTGCGCGAAACCTATAAGGTGAAAATGAACAAGAAAGTTTTTTCAAATTTAAAAAAGTCGCTTGGGAAAGATTAAATCCATATTGATTTTGTTTGCTTTGATTTTGACCGGCTGTGAGTACTTTGAACCACAGGAAGAGAAGAATGCGGTTGCACGGGTCAATGAAAAATACCTTTATCAAGAAGATTTAAAAAATTTGGTGAATGAAGCTACCACGCCTGAAGACAGCGCCATCATTGTAAATAATTACATTACACGCTGGGCCACACAACAACTCATGGTAGATAGGGCGAAGGTGAATCTAACTTATGAAAAACAGAAGGAATTTGAGGAACTTGTAGAGCGTTATAAAAACGAACTGTTCACAAAAGCGTATGCAGATGCGTATATTGCGAAAAGATTGGATACGAGCGTTAGCAAAAACTCAATAGAAAAATATTACGCGGAGAACAAAGAAAATTTCAAACTTAACGAAGATCTGGTAAAGCTTCGATATATTGGTTTGCTCAAAGGCAACAGTAATTTTTCAGAAATAAAAAATCACTTTCAAAGTTTTAAAGAAAAGGATTGGGAAGCGTTGGAGGAGATGAAACTTCATTTTAACTCTTATTCGTTTAATGATTCGGTTTGGGTCAAAGCACAGGATGTTTATGAACGAATCCCATTACTAGAACCAAAAAATAAGGATGTTTTATTAAAAAAGTCCAATTTTTTGGAACTGGAAGATTCATTGAGAGTATATTTGATCCAGGTAAACGATGTGAAGTTAAGAAACGAACAAGCTCCTATTGTTTATGTGGAACCTATTATCAAACAAATTTTGTTGAATAGGAAAAAGTTGGAATTAATAAAAGAATTAGAAAAGGACATTACAAAAGATGCAATTAAAAACAAAAAATTCGAAATTTATAAATAAGACATTTGTCGCATTTATTGTTACCACATTATTTTCTGCCTCCATATTTGCACAGGTAGATTCAACAGAAGTGCAGACGATGGTAGCGCCTGATTCCATCAGTCAAAGATATAAAGTTGACGGAATTGCGGCGGTTGTTGGTGAATATGTAGTATTGGACAGTGATATCGCAAAAATGTATATTGATTTGCAGAGCCAGGGAATTTCTACGGCAGATGTTACCAAATGCGAATTGGCTGGAAGAATGCTTGAAAACAAACTTTATGCGCACCATGCCATACAAGACAGTATCATAGTTTCCGATATTGAAGTAAATTCCAGGATTGAACAACAAATAGAATATATGACTGGGGAGCTGGGGGGAATTGAAAAGGTTTTGGAATTTTATAAGAAAGATTCCGAAGAAGAATTCAGGCAAGAACTTTTCGATATTATAAAGGAAAATCAATTGGCTTCACAGATGCAACGAAGCATTATTGAAGATGTGGAAATTACGCCTGAGGAAGTTCGAAAGTATTTCAATTCCATTCCTGAGGACGAAAGACCTCGTTTTGGTGATGAAGTTGAAATAGCCCAAATTGTTATAGAACCCGAAGTTTCGGAAGAATCGAAACGCGAAGCGATTAAAAAATTACAGGAATTCCGGAAAGATATTGTTGAGAATGGTGCCAGTTTTGCCACCAAAGCGGTTCTTTATTCTGATGATCAAGCAACAAGACCATCGGGAGGGAAAATTACGTTGTCAAGGCAAGATCCATTTGTAAAGGAATTCAAGGATGCCGCTTTTAGTTTGCAAGAGGGAGAGGTAAGTCAGCCTTTTGAAACAGAATTTGGTTATCATCTTTTAACTGTGGATAAAATCCGCGGACAAAAAGTGGATGTGCGACATATACTTCTCATTCCGGAGGTTTCTTCTGAAACTGTTGAAGCTGCAGAGGAAAAAATCAAATTGATCAGAAAGCGTATTTCTGACGGCGAACTCACTTTTGCCAATGCCGCATTGGAATTTTCTGATGAAAAAGAAACCCGAATGAATGGTGGTCAATTAATCAATCCTACAACTGGCGACTCACGATTCGAACTCACAAAAGTGGATCCTATTATTTACAATCAAGTGGTAAATCTTAATGAAGGGGAAATTTCAACAGTAATCAGGGATCAAAATAGAACAGGAACGCCATTTTTCAAAATAATAATGGTAACTGACAAACATGCTGAACACATCGCGAATTATGTTGAGGACTACAGCAAGATAAAAGAATTGGCACTTACACAAAAACAGATTGACGAAATTCAAAAATGGCAGAAAGAAAAGATTGACGAAACCTATATCAAGATCAACGGTGAATATCGTGACTGTGAATATGCGAGTAATTGGTTGAAAAAATAAGATATGTATGTCTGACGTAGCTGCTATTGAAAATTTAGTCCGAAAACATTCTGCGCTAAAGCAGGAAATTGCCAAAATAATAGTTGGGCAGGAAGAAGTTGTAGATCAGATTTTACTTTCTATTTTTTCTGGCGGACATGCTTTGTTGATAGGTGTTCCGGGATTGGCAAAAACCTTAATGGTGAATACAATTGCGAAAGCGTTGGGATTGAATTTTAAAAGAATACAGTTTACGCCTGATTTAATGCCGAGTGATATTTTGGGTTCGGAAATCTTGGATGAAAACAGGAATTTCAAATTCATAAAAGGACCTGTTTTTTCCAACATTATTCTCGCCGATGAGATAAATAGAACACCGCCCAAAACCCAAGCTGCACTTTTGGAAGCCATGCAGGAACGCTCTGTGACCATGGCAGGACATAATTA
>DASSWB010000128.1:0-4232 GCA_035705495.1 Salinimicrobium sp.
TAAAAACAGAAAACAATGAATTTCTGTTCTTTGCCCATTTCAAACAACATTCGATTGTTGTTGAGCAAGGAGATAAAGTAGAACAAGGTCAATTATTAGGACTTTGTGGAAATTCGGGAAACTCATCTGAGCCTCATATACATTTTCATATTCAGAATACTGAAAATATGAACATTGCAACAGGAATTAAATGTTACTTTGAAAAACTAATTGTAAACGGAGAAATAAAGAAAGATTATTCCCCAATAAAAGGCGATAAAATAAAACCAGTAGAATAAATAACTACTGCCAACAACGGCTATGCGCCAGGCGGGAAAACCGTCTTCGGTTGACAGATTACGGATACGAGAAATAAGCGTTTTCAAAAGGACAATTCCGGGTAAAAGCCCCGCCCATCGCATAGCCGCGGAACGTTGCCCACAATTTTAACAGAAACCAATAAAACAAGAAAAAATGGAATTATATAATCAACTCAAAGGACTTGCGGAGAAATTCGAAGAACTGAAGGACAAAATTGAAACCGAAGAATCTTCAAAACACGCATTTACACTACCATTCATTAATATTTTAGGATATGATACCTACAATCCTATGGAAGTTGTTCCAGAATTTACCGCTGATTTAGGAATAAAAAAAGGAGAAAAGGTTGATTATGCCATATTTCAAAACGGCAATCCAATTTTAATAATCGAATGCAAACATTGGAAACAAGATTTGAATGTCCACAACTCACAGTTGTTCAGATATTTTCACGTAACAAAAACACGGTTTGCTCTTTTAACAAATGGATTAATTTATAGGTTTTACACAGATTTAGATGAAACCAATAAAATGGACTCAAAACCATTTTTTGAATTTGACATTACTCAACTAAAAGAAAGTACAATAAAGGAAATTGAGAAATTTCATAAATCAAAATTTGATGTTTCAAAAATCGTGGATAACGCAAGTAATCTCAAATACACACGTGAAATAAAATTTTTGATAGCCCAAGAATTATCCAATCCTTCTCAAGACTTCGTGAAACTGTTTGCCAACAAAGCTTACAATGGACGTTTGACCGCCAAAGTAATGGATGAATTCACGGAAATTGTAAACAAAGCATTTAATCAAACTATCAGTGATAAAGTAAATGACAGATTAAATTCTGCTTTGAACAAGGAAAAAGAAAAACAACAAGAGGAAGAAATCACAGACGAACCAAAAAGTAAAATTGAAACAACTGAATTGGAATTGGAAGCGTATCGAATAGTTGTTGCCATACTTCGCAGAAAAATAGAGAAACAAAGAATTGTACATCGAGATATGCAATCTTATTTCGGAATTTTATTGGACGACAACAATAGAAAACCAATTTGCAGACTTCATTTAAATGGCGGAACTCATTACATAAGTTTGTTTGACCAAGACAGAAAAGAAATTAAAGAACAAATTGAAACTATAGATGATATTTACAATTTTGAAAAACAACTACTGAACACAATAGAACATTACGATAATAAATAAAAAAACTGTGGGCAACAGCGGCTATGCGCCAGGCGGGAATTCCGTCTTCGGTTGACAGATTACGGATGCGGGAAATGAGCGTTTCCAAAAGAACAATCCCGGGTAAAAGCCCCGCCCGGCGCATAGCCGCGGAACGTTAGGCAACATTTTAAAGACAATTTTCTACAATTCAAATAAATTACTTATCTTTGACGTTAGTAACGTAAAGCATAAATATGATAATTTCCTTTGGCTCAAAAGAAACCGAACAGATTTGGAACGGAATCCGAGTAAAAAAAATGCCGATTGAAATTCAAAAAACAGGTCGAAGAAAATTGAGGATGTTGAACAACTCGCAAGATATTGCCGATTTGAGAATTCCACCCTCGAACCGACTTGAAAAACTATCAGGGAAATTAAGCGAATTTCACAGCATACGGATAA
Organism: Salinimicrobium sp.; assembly: GCA_035705495.1. GTDB lineage: Bacteria > Bacteroidota > Bacteroidia > Flavobacteriales > Flavobacteriaceae > DASSWB01. Next base: position 1,930 of record DASSWB010000128.1, read on the forward strand.
ACAAACAATGGCGGATAATTTTCATTTGGGAAAAAGGAAACGCAAACGAAGTACAAATTATTGATTATCATTAAAAAACGAAAAAAAAATGGAAAAATTGGCAAACATACATCCGGGTGAAATTTTATACCACGAATTTCTCGAACCTTTGGAAATAACAGCTTACCGACTTTCCAAAGATTTAAAAATTCCACAAACTCGAATTTCGGAAATCATCAAAGGAAATCGCAGAATTACAGCGGACACAGCCTTACGATTGAGCAAGTATTTTGGAAATTCCGCAAAATTTTGGCTTGGACTTCAAGACGATTACGACATCGAGGATGAAAAGAAATCCAAAGCAACGGAACTGAAAACAATAAAAAAACGGAAAGAGAAAAACGTTGCCTAACAGCGGCTATGCGCCAGGCGGGAAACCCGTCTTCGGTTGACAGATTACGGATACGAGAAATGAGCGTTTCCAAAAGAACATTTCCGGGTAAAAGCCCCGCCCGATCGCATAGCCGCGGAACGTTGCCAGTAATACTAAAGACAATATGATAAACATTCAAAAGACATTTTACAAAGTAGCTGATTTTGCAAATTGGCTTAAAAACGGACAATTAGAACTTTCACCTGAATTTCAACGAAGGTCTGTTTGGAAAAATGGCGCCAAAAGCTATCTGATAGATACAATCATAAAAGGTATGCCAATACCCATAATTTTTTTACGTGATAAAAGAATAAATATTGACCAATTTGAACCTATTCGCGAAGTGGTAGACGGACAACAAAGATTGAGAACAGTTTTAAGTTTTGTATGTCCAGAATACTTAGAAGATTATAATCCCGATAGAGATAAATTTACAGTATCAAAAAATCATAATAAAAAGATTTCTGGTAAAAAATTTAAGGAATTAGATGAGGAAGACAGGTATAAAATACTCAATTATGAATTTGATACACACGTGCTTCCATCAAAAATTGATGACCGAGAAATAATTCAGATTTTCCGTCGAATGAACTCAACAAGTTTTACTGTAAACAAACAAGAATTGCGAAATTCAAATTACTTTGGACCATTCAAAACCACCGCTTACGAACTTGCTACTGAACAATTACATAGATGGAGAGGGTGGAAGGTCTTTACCGAAGATAACATTTCACGAATGGCCGAAGTAGAATTGACAACTGAGTGTATAGAACTTATGATTGAAAAAGAGATTCGTGGTAAAAGTCCTACAGGATTAGATAAAATTTATGCCAAATTTGACGAGGAATTTGATGACAAAGAAGAAATAGAAAAAAGATTTCAATTTATTTTTGATTATATCGATGATATATTTGGCAATAACCCATCAGAATGTACATTTTTGAAGAAATCCCTTTTTTACACTTTTTACGCATTTTTATATTCAAGTCTTTATGCCTTTTCCGATTTAAAAAAACCCTTTAGCCCACAAAAATTAAACGTTGATAAAATAGGTAAATTAAAAACCGTAAATGATAGATTGAGAGAAAGAACTGCACCACAGGAAGTACTTGAGGCGACCGACCGTCGAACAACCAATCCAAAAGAAAGAAGAATATTGTTTGACTATTTAAAACAACAAATCCATAATGCCTAGTCATACTCTCAGACTTCACGAAAAGTTTGAAAATCGTACAAAGTCCATAGAAAGAACTAGAGGGAAAATGGAATTGTTGATTTCTCAAGGAAACATTGATATTCAAGACATTGAACACCTTTATGCAGGGTTATATATGGAACTTTTTACTGAATTCGAAAGTCTAATCGAAAATTTATTTTTTGGACTTTATAATGGCTCATATATTTCACCCACCAATTCAATTGTTCGAAAGTCAAGAATTACACCAAAATCAGAAATTCAACCAATAATTTATGGTGGACAAGCATATGTTAATTGGTTGCCCTATAAGCAACATACATTAAAAAGAGCAAAAATTTTTTTTAATGCAGGCGAACCATTTCATCAGTTAACAAATTCTGAAAAGCTTAAAATTTCTGAATATCACATAATCCGTAATGCAATTGCTCATAAAAGTACAAACAGTCTCAATAAATTTAATAATATCATTGCACCCTTAGCACTTTTATCTAGAGAACGCACGCCAACTGGATATTTAAGAAGTAAACCTAGCGGAAGTGGACAAACTCAATTCGAGATTGCAATTGTGGAGTTAAAGTTAATAACACAGAAACTTTGTGCGTAAGTACTACTGGCAACAGCGGCTATGCGCCAGGCGGGAAACCCGTCTTCGGTTGATAGATTACGGATACGAGAAATGAGCGTTTCCAAAAG
>DASSWB010000129.1:0-22421 GCA_035705495.1 Salinimicrobium sp.
CGTTACGGATACGACAGTGACTGCAATGTTTCGCATCTTGGACTCCTCCCCTTTTGGGGGAGGTCGGGAGGGGGCTTGGGGATCTTCTTTCTTCCTCGCATGGACTACCACACCATGGACTTTACCATCAAACACCGCGCTAACCGTTGGATCGAAGATTGAATACGTACTGGTAAAAACTTACAACCAATATACTTTTGAACCAATTTCAGTAATCTTGGCGGATAAATTGGTTGGAAAGCAATTTGACAAAAAATTTAAAAAGGTCGAATCCGAAGAAGACTTAAAAGCTTACAAACAAGGCGATAAAATTCCATATTTTATAGGAAATAGCTTTTTAGGGAAAGATTTGGTCGGAGTCCGATATGAGCAACTAATGCCCTACGCGAAACCTTTTCAAAATCCAGAAAATGCGTTTAGGGTAATTTCGGGAGATTTTGTGACTACGGAAGATGGAACCGGAATTGTTCACACGGCGCCGACTTTTGGTGCAGATGATGCCATGGTTGCAAAACAAGCTGTACCCGAGGTTCCACCATTGCTGGTAAAGGATGACAATGGAAATTTGGTTCCTTTGGTGGATTTGCAAGGGAAATTCCGACCTGAAATGGGAGAATTTGCCGGGAAATATGTGAAAAACGAATATTACGATTCTGATGCCCCTGAAAAATCGGTGGACGTGGAAATCGCTATCAAATTAAAAGAAGAAAACCGCGCTTTTAAAGTCGAAAAATATGTCCACAGTTATCCAAATTGCTGGAGAACAGATCGACCTATTCTTTATTATCCGTTGGATTCCTGGTTTATAAAAGTCACCGAGGTCAAAGACAGGATGTACGAGTTGAATCAGCAAATAAACTGGAAACCAAAATCTACCGGCGAAGGACGGTTTGGAAACTGGTTGGCCAATGCGAACGATTGGAATTTGTCACGCTCAAGATTTTGGGGAATTCCCTTGCCAATCTGGAGAACAGAAGACGGCAAAGAAGAAATTATCATTGGTTCTGTAGCCGAACTTAAAGCCGAAATGGGAAAAGCAGTAGCAGCTGGGTTGTTGAAGGCCGATATTTTTTCTGATTTTGAAATCGGTAATATGAGCGATGAAAACTACGATAAAATCGATCTTCATAAAAATATAGTCGATCAAATCATATTGGTTTCGGAAAGTGGAAAACCCATGAAGCGGGAAGCCGATCTAATTGATGTTTGGTTTGATTCCGGTTCCATGCCTTACGCGCAATGGCATTATCCCTACCAACATGCAGAAAAGGTAGAAAAAGTATGGAGAAAGGCCGATTTTATCGCTGAAGGCGTTGACCAGACACGGGGATGGTTTTACACTTTGCACGCAATTGCCACAATGGTTTTTGATGATATCGCGTACAAAAATGTCGTTTCCAACGGATTAGTACTTGACAAAAACGGACAAAAAATGTCCAAGCGTTTGGGAAATGCTGTAGATCCTTTTGAAACTTTGGCTGCTTTTGGACCTGATGCTACGCGTTGGTACATGATTTCGAATGCCAATCCGTGGGACAACTTAAAATTCGATATAGAAGGGATTTCTGAAGTCAGAAGAAAATTTTTTGGTACACTTTACAACACTTATTCTTTCTTCGCTTTATACGCAAATATTGACAATTTCACTTATGCAGAAGCGGATGTTCCTTTGGAAGAAAGACCAGAAATTGATCGTTGGATTTTATCGGAATTACATACACTTATTGCAAAAGTGGATACGTTTTATTCTGAATATGAACCAACTAAAGCAGCAAGGGAAATCTCTGAATTTGTTCAGGAGAATTTGAGTAACTGGTATGTTCGTTTGTGCCGACGAAGATTCTGGAAGGGCGAATATGAACAGGATAAAATCTCTGCGTATCAAACGCTTTATACCTGTTTGGAAACCGTTGCAAAATTGGCATCACCGATCGCTCCGTTTTTTATGGACCGACTTTATAAAGATTTGACCATAGCAACAAACAAAGATGCGTTGGAATCTGTCCATTTGGCACTTTTTCCAATTTCAAAAAAAGAATTTATAGACGAATCGCTTGAGCGAAAAATGCAAAAAGCACAGACAATTTCGTCATTGGTTTTATCGCTTCGGAAGAAGGAAATGATCAAAGTAAGACAACCGTTGCAACGAATTATGATTCCGGTTTTGGATGAACGCCAAAGACAGGAAATTATGGCTGTTTCCGACTTGATCAAATCCGAAGTAAATGTAAAGGAATTAGAGTTGATTGATGACGCTTCCGGAATTTTGGTAAAGCAAATCAAGCCGAATTTTAAAACGTTGGGACCACGGTTTGGAAAGGATATGAAACTGATTGTCAACAAGATAAACAATCTTGGTCAAGAGGAAATCAGACAACTGGAACAAGAAGGGAAAATTGAAGTGGAAATTAACGGAAAATTGATTACTTTGGCGCCCGATGATTTGGAAATAACATCTCAGGATATAGCGGGATGGTTGGTTGCAAATAGTGGCAATACAACTGTCGCACTGGATGTTACAATTTCAGAATCCCTTAAAAAGGAAGGAATTGCCAGAGAAATTGTAAACCGTATTCAAAACTTGAGAAAAGATTCCGGTTTTGAGGTTACCGACAAAATTGATGTGTTAATACAAAAGGACGGCATTGTCGAGAATGCTGTTATTGAGAACAAAGACTATATTAAAAACGAAACATTAACTGCAATCCTCGACGTTGCGGAAGATGTTAAAGACGGGATAGAAATTACTTTTGATGAAGTAGTGACTAAATTGTTTATTAAAAAACATTAGAATATGGCGACAGATGTAAAAGTACGTTACAGTGATGCTGATTTGGCCGAGTTCAAGGAATTGATCCAGGCTAAAATTGAAAAGGCTAAAGAGCAGTTGGAACTGTACAAAAGTGCCTACATGAATGACGGTAACAACGGGACCGATGACACCTCTCCAACTTTCAAAGCTTTCGAAGAAGGAAGCGAAACCATGAGTAAAGAGGCGAATTCACAGTTGGCAATACGTCAGGAAAAATTCATACGCGATTTGAAGAATGCCTTGGTTCGTATTGAAAACAAAACTTACGGCGTTTGCAGGGTAACAGGAAAACTGATCAGTAAAGAACGTTTGAAACTGGTTCCTCATGCTACTTTGAGCATCGAAGCCAAAAATCTTCAAAAATAGAGATAAAGAAAATATCTTGAATTGAAAACGCTCCGCTTCTGGAGCGTTTTTTCATTATTTTTAAAGATGAAAAAATTCATTCCGCTAATATTCATTTTTCCAATTTTGATTTTTTCTCAAAACAAGAGTGTCCAAATAATGGATGCTGCGGAAATTAACTCCGTTATTATTTCGGGTGATGAAGTTTTTAAAATTGAAATTGTTGCTGCGGATGTTGATGAAATTTCAATCACAACATATTCCGAAGGTGAATACGCTCAGCAAATAGGCCTGATAAAGGAAATAAAAAACAATACGTTGTTTCTAAAGTCTGAATTTTTGGATATTCTTCAAGGAGGTTTTGACAAATTAAGCGCACATAAAGTTTTTTCTTTCCAGATTAAATTGATTGTTCCGGAAAATATCAATGTTAGCGTAGCATCAAATATTGCGACCGTCATCGCAGAGGGGAAATATGAAAACCTTCAAATTCAACTGAAACAAGGGAATTGTGAAGTGAGAAAATTTGCGGGAAATGCTTTGGTGAATACTTTCACCGGTGACATATTTTTCGAAATTAGAAAAAACATGCGTATTAAGGCCAGTTCCAGAAATGGGAGCATCGAAATCCCAGATAATATGGCTTCGGATACTTCCCTGAAACTTACCAGCATAAGTGGCAATATTAAAGTCATGAAAACTAAATAATATTAGTATTTTTGAGCGTTTTTAGAATAAGAAAAAATGTCCTTGAAAAAAGCTTCGTTAATAATTTTTATCATCCTCTTAATTGATCAGGTTTCCAAATTTTACATCAAAACCCATTTTATGTTGGGCGATGAGGTTCGGGTTTTTGATTGGTTCCGAATTCTATTTGTGGAAAACGAAGGCATGGCTTGGGGCGCAAAAATCCCAGGTGAATACGGAAAATTGATCCTTACGTTATTCAGGCTTGTGGCCATTGTGGGAATTGGTTATTGGCTGTGGGATTCAATAAGAAAAAACAGCTCAAGAATCCTCATCGTTTCCATTGCCCTGATTTTCGCCGGTGCCATGGGTAATATCATTGATTCCGTTTTCTACGGACTTATTTTCGACGATAGTTATAGAAATGTTGCGTCATTTATGCCAGACGCTGGAGGCTACGGAACGCTTTTTCACGGAAAAGTAGTAGATATGCTTTACTTCCCGTTATGGAGCGGAATCTTGCCCGATTGGCTTCCGGTTTTCGGTGGTCAGCATTTCACCTTCTTCGAACCTGTTTTTAATATTGCCGATTCTTCTATTTCAATTGGCGTGATCCTATTGTTAATTTTCAATAAAAAAGCGTTTCCGAAGGAAGAGGAACAAGTATCTTAATATCCATGTAAGCATTGACAAAGTATTTTATACCAATTCCACGGTAATTATTTTTTTATCAATTTTACTGTTATTGCTTGCCCAGTCAGGTTTTTTAGTTTGAGCAGATAAACGCCAGAGGCTAAATTTGAAAGGAGGATTTGCGTTTTTTCCCTTTCCAAAATACCGGAATTTAATTCTCTTCCAGTCAAGGAAAATATTTGATAGCTTAAATTTTCTTTTGTTTCTATCGTCAAATGTTCTTTGACTGGATTCGGATAAAGTGAAATACTATTTTCAGAAAATGCTTTGGTACTCGCAGTACAAGATGAAACCAAGGAATAACTCATGTGGGCATGAGAAATTATCCATTCCGAATAAGGGAAATCATTGTTTTGTGCAGCATTTTCATCATCAACTTCAATACAAATGTGGCCGACAATATAATCGGGAGGATAGCCCCATCCTGTAGCACGGATTTGAAGTTCCATATTTGGGTTGTTATTTTCGTTTTTTAAATTTATGTAATTAATACCGTAAGCTACCAGTTTATAAAAGTTTGGATTATGACTTAAATCAATTCCTGAAAATGAATTTAGCGGCATAACATCACCTCCATAAGTCAGATAAAGAGTTTCCAATAATGGATTGTTAGAAAGGTCCAAGGTGGAAAGCATGTTATCCACAACATTCAAATGTTTTAAATTGATGAGATTATTTAAGTTCAATTCTTCGATCATAGTGCCATTAACTTGAAGGTTTTCAAGATTTGTAAAAGCTTCAATACCGGTTAAATCATAAATCCACTCATCGTTTCCGAAAGGGTGTAGAATGGCAAGTGAAGTAACATCAAGAGCGTCAGAAGTAGCGATTTGTCCATTGACAGTCTCATCTGAATCTATTTCCATGTCAATAAGAACCTGTTCAAAGAGAGGATCGGGAATATTGGTAAACTGTGCTGTTGCTGTGTAGCTCACAGCGCAAAACAACATAATACAAATAAATTTTTCAATTGAAAATCCTCTAATTCCCTGGAAGAATAACTGGTGGGTTTTTGAGAGGTTCAAAAAAATAAAAGTGTTTTTCATGGCTTTCTAATTTAGAAAAAAATTAGAAATGAAACTAAGACCAATTTACGATGTTTCTATTTTTAAAACCTAATTTATCTTTTAGGACTAAACCCCGATGCTTGCATCGTTTTTCTTTTTGGAATTTGGGATTTGTTTTTTGAAATTTTACACCCCTTATGCTTGCATCGAGCTAGTTCATTTCTCCCCCTTCTTTTTCTGAAAATGAAAAATCTGCGTGGGCGTCACGCAAAAATCCAAAGCAATATCACTCGCATAAACCTCTGAAATATGCGGCTCTGGGTCAAAAAATGAGAGTCCGATTTTGATAACGTTTTCTCTGCAAGTCGCTAAAAAATTGTCATAAAAACCTTTTCCGTAACCAATTCTGTTGCCCTCTTTGTCGTATGCCATTAAGGGAACAAAAACAACGTCAATCTGTTCAGAAGGCACTTCAACTCCGTTAACAGGTTCGGGAATATTCCATTTGTTTTTTTTGATGATCGTATTGTCGGTAAGCAAAAAATTATGCAAAGTTCCTGTATTTACATTGCATCGTGATAAAACAATGTTCTTGTCCTTACCTTGCAAAATATGCAGAATGGGTTCTGTATCGATTTCTTTTTTTTCAGTAATGGTCAAAAACAGGTGGTAAAAATTTAAATCCCAAATCCGTAATTCCAATAGTTTATTTGCAATTAAAAGACTTTGCTCCTCAATTTCTTCCGCGGTCATGCGCAGTCTTAATTTCAGATATTTTTCTCTTAATTGCGGCTTTTTCATGGGTTTGATTTTGAAACTGAAATATTGAAAATGGCGTCGCCTTGATAAACAATTGGTGCTTCATTCACATTAATGATATATCCTTGATTCGGAGCGACGATATCATGGCTTAATTTACCATAAGGATCTGTAATTGAAGCAATGTGTTCTCCCTTTTCAACAAAATTACCACAGCTGGTGTAAATATGAAGGAGTCCGCTGTATTTTGCACGCAACCATTGTGTTTGCTCAATAACAACAGTAGGTTCAGGATGAGAGGTGGATTCAAAACGCGGTTTCAGCATTCCGAGATGTTTTAAAATTCTCTTTGTACCGTCAACACCAATTTTTGCGATTTCTTTATTGTTGTCACGCGATTTTCCACCTTCAAAAAGTAAGATCGGTATCTCTAATTTTGAACAGGTTTCTCGAAATGATTTCGTAATGGTTTTTGAATGAATTGTAAAAGGCGCATTAAAGATTTTAGCGTATTCTATACTTTCTTTGTCTCCTTTTTTTACGCGAATTTGTGCAGCGTTAAACCGACTGGCGCCTCCCGTATGAAAATCGAGGCAGAAATCGGCCACGGGCAATATTTTCTTCACAAACTGATAGGCAAACCGGCTCGCCAAAGATCCTGTTTTTGAACCTGGAAAAACCCGATTTAAATCCCTTCCATCGGGAAAATCCCGTGACATGTTCAAGAAGCCGAAGATATTAATGATTGGAATGCAAATGATTGTTCCTTTTACGGGTTTGTTGATATGCTTCGCAACGATTTGCCGAACAATTTCAACACCATTCACTTCGTCACCATGAATTCCCGCAGTCATTAAAACGACGGGACCCGGTTTTTTTGAACGTTCAATAATAATGGGAACCTCAACCGAAGTTGTTGTGTAAAGTTTGGCGATATTGAAATTGACTACAACGCCTTCGCCAGGATAAATTTTCTTGCCTAATATTTCAAGAACGTTATTTTGATCAATGGAGGCCATTAATGTACGTTTCGTTCAATATATCTTATGATTGTTTTTGCAATATCTTTTCCCGTAGCTTCTTCAATTCCTTCCAAACCTGGCGAGGAGTTTACTTCCAGAATCAAGGGGCCGCGGTCACTTTGCAGCATATCTACCCCCGCAACTCCCAGTCCCATTGCTTTTGCTGCTTTAATGGCAACAATTTCTTCTTCATCAGTCAGTTGAATCACCGAAGCCGTTCCGCCGCGATGTAAATTGGACCTGAATTCACCTTCTTTCCCTTGTCGTTTCATGGCGCCAACTACTTGTCCGTCAACAACTAAAGCCCTGATATCGGCTCCTTTTGCTTCCTTGATGAATTCCTGAACAATAACACGGGCTTGTAAACCATTAAATGCTTCGATAACCGATTCGGCTGCATTTTTTGTTTCGGCTAAAACCACTCCCAATCCTTGGGTTCCTTCCAAAAGTTTGATGATTAAAGGAGCACCGCCAACATGATCAATTATTTGACCTACATCTTTTGAGTAATTGGTGAAAACCGTTTTTGGCAATCCCAATCTTGCTCTTGAAAGCACTTGTAAGCTTCTTAATTTATCCCGACTTCGTACCAATGCCTGGGATTCGGTAGTCGTGAAAACCCCCATCATTTCAAATTGCCGGACAACCGCGGTTCCGTAGAACGTAACGGACGCTCCAATTCTTGGAATCACAGCGTCTGTATCTTGTAAATATCTTCCCCTAAAAAAAATAGATGGCTTGCGTTTTTCAATAATCAAATCGCATTTAAGCGGATCAATTACCTCTACTTCGTGGTTTCTTTTTTTAGCGGCTTCAATTAAACGCTGGGTGGAGTATAAATTAGCGTTTCTGGATAATACTTTTAAGATCATTGGTTTTTTTCGTTAAAGGAAACATCTACAAGCTCTGTGTCCACTATAAACTTTTTATTCAAGAATTTTCTTCCAATTAATACGGGATATCTCATTTCTTGTCGATCACTGAGCGAAAGAGAAATTTTATAGGTTTTTCCAAAGAGCGAAATCGTTGATTGCACCTGATATCTCTTCTGAACAATTCCATTGCTGCTTTTCACAAACAAAATATCATAATTTTCAAAGATAAATTCCCGCCCATTGTACAAGGGATGTTCTTCATCCAGAAAGGTGCATTTTAAAACTTCTTTCTCTTCTTTTATGTTATCACAATGAATAGAAGAGGTATAAGCGCCCGTATCTATTTTTATGGCAATATCGTTTAATTTCAAAGCAGGAAAATCTGCTTTATCCACTCGGCCGATTACAATTTTCTCCATATGTGCAAGTTAATAAAAAGCGGTGGGCTTAATCTTAACGATTTCTCAAAATAGAAAAGTGACTCAATTCTATTTTTTAAAACTGAAAAATTTCCGCAAAAGAACAAAAATCTTTTTATTCTACATTTATTCAGGAAACTTTTTAATGATAAGCAAGTATTGTAATTTAGCATTCTCTGCAAAATAGTGGTTCTCAGCATGAACAATCCTTCAATAGAAGTTCAAATCCAATCCTTGCCCAGCAGCCCTGGGGTTTATCAATATTACGATAAAGACGGAAAGATTTTATATGTTGGGAAAGCTAAAAATTTGAAAAAAAGGGTTTCTTCCTATTTCAATAAAAATCATGGCAGTTATAAAACGGGTTTAATGGTCAGAAAAATAGTGACCATTAAACATATTGTGGTGGCGACCGAAAGTGATGCTTTGTTGCTGGAAAATAATCTGATCAAAAAATACCAGCCACGATACAATGTGCTGCTCAAGGACGATAAAACCTACCCTTGGATTTGTATAAAGAACGAAAGATTTCCACGGGTTTTTCCGACTAGAAAATTGGTTAAAGATGGAAGCGAGTATTACGGTCCTTTTACGAGTTTCAAAACTGTGAACACACTGCTCGATTTAATTAAAAGCCTTTATCCGCTTCGGACCTGCAACTACGATTTGTCAGAAGAGAAAATAAGGGCGGGAAAATATAAAGTTTGTTTGGAATATCACCTCGGCAATTGTAAAGGTCCTTGCGAAGGACTTCAGAGTCAGGAAGAATATGATAAAAACATCCGTGAAATCCGCGACATTATAAAGGGAAATTTTAAAGAACCTCTTTTACAGTTTAAAAAAGAAATGCAGGGATTTGCTGCCAATATGGCTTTTGAAGCTGCGCAAGAAATGAAAGAGAAAATTCAGGTATTGGAAAATTATCAGGCGAAATCGACTGTTGTGAATGCCCGAATTACCAATGTTGATGTTTTCAGTATTTTTAGTGATGAAGGTTATGCTTATGTGAATTTTCTTCAACTTTCTCACGGTGCGATTATCCGATCGCACACCATTGAAATGAAGAAAAAACTGGATGAATCGGATGAGAAATTACTGGAATTGGCAATTACGGAAATCAGACAACGTTTTAATTCGATGTCAAAAGAAATATATCTTCCGTTTAAGGTAAATGTGGAAGAAGGGCTAAAAGTCACGGTTCCAAAACTGGGGGACAAAAAAAGTATTTTGGATCTGTCCCTGCGTAACGCGAAATATTTCCGTCAAGACAAATTGAAACAAATCAAAATTGTAGATCCGGACCGTCATGTAAACAGGATTATGGCGCAGATGAAGCAGGATCTTAGATTATCAGTGGAGCCCAGACATATTGAATGTTTTGACAATTCAAACATTCAAGGCACAAATCCGGTGGCGGCGTGTGTTGTTTTTAAGGATGGAAAACCGAGCAAGAAAGATTACAGAAAATTCAATATCAAAACAGTAGAAGGTCCAGATGATTTTGCTTCAATGGAAGAAGTGGTTTACAGAAGATACAAACGTTTATTGGCCGAGGAAGAGCCTTTACCACAACTAATTATTGTCGATGGTGGTAAAGGCCAATTGTCATCGGGGGTAAAAGCGTTGGAGATTCTCGGATTGAGAGGGAAAATCGCCATTATTGGAATTGCAAAAAGACTCGAAGAAATTTATTATCCAGGAGATCCGATTCCCATGTATTTGGATAAAAAATCGGAAACACTTAAAATAATTCAGCAACTTCGGAACGAAGCGCATAGATTTGGTATTACCTTTCACCGAAATAAAAGAAGTAAAGCCGCTTTACATACGGAATTGGATGATATTCGCGGTATTGGAGAAAAGACGATGGTTCAATTACTGGCTCAATTCCGATCGGTGAAAAGAATAAAGGAAGCCTCTCTTGACGAACTAAAAGAAAGTGTGGGAACAGCGAAAGCTGCCATTATTTACAATTATTATCACACAACATGAAAATAAAATTGAGCATCTTGATTTTTTGCTTTACAGTCGCTTGTTTTTCACAACAGGTTCAAGATGTGAAAGTTGGTTTGGTATTAAGCGGTGGTGGCGCCAAAGGTTTGGCGCATATTGGCACCTTAAAAGTTTTGGAAGAAGCTGGGGTTCGTGTTGATTACATCGGCGGAACCAGCATGGGTGCAATTGTGGGTGCGCTTTACGCTTCCGGATACAGTGCTTCTCAACTGGATTCTATTTTCCGAAAAACAGATTTTACAGGTGTTATCCAAGACGAACTTCCCAGAAGGGCAAAAACTTTTAATGAAAAAGAAGATGCAGAAAAATATGTACTGACGCTGCCTTTTAACGATTTTAAACTTTCTTTTCCTTCGGGTCTTTCAAAAGGTCAAAATTTATACAATCTCATTTCCCGTCTCACGAGCCATGTGAGCGGAACGACGAAATTTAAAAATCTACCGATTCCATTTTTTTGTATTGCAACAAATGTGGAGACTGGAGAGGAAGTATTGATAGAGACAGGTTCGCTGGCAAAAGCAGTTTCGGCGAGTGGTGCGATTCCTTCCATTTTTAGCCCGGTGATGATCAACGATCAACTTTTGACAGATGGTGGAATTGTAAACAATTTTCCGGTCAATGAAATGTTGCAAAAAGATGTAGACGTGATTATAGGAGTGGATGTTCAGAATAAACTGGTAAACAGGGACGAATTAAACAGCGCTTTTGATATACTTACGCAAATTAGCAATTTTGTGACTGGGGAAAACACGCTGACAAAAATTCAGCTTACGGATATTTATATTAAACCCAATGTAACGGAGTTTAATATTCTTGATTTTCAAAAAGGAGAACGGATTATAGATAGTGGAGAAGTTGAAGCAAGAAAATATTTTGCAGATTTAGAGGAACTTGCATCGATGCAACAAGGGGAACTTTCAAGACCAAATCTGAAGCCAAACGATAGTTTGCAAATAAATAAAATCGTTATTAAGGGTGTTACAAGTTATCCCAGATCTTACATCCTCGGGAAGCTACAAGTTCAAATTCCGCAAAAAATTTCTTTTCAAAAACTCAATCTCGGAATCAACAATTTATCGGCAACCGGTAATTTTAAAAGGATAAGCTATAAGTTGGATTCTTTTGAAGACGGCGAGCAATTAACATTGGATGTTGAGGAAAATGAAAATACCACGCTTTTAAAACTTGCTGTTCATTATGATGATTTGTATAAAAGTGGTGTTTTGTTGAACCTGACCAAAAAGCGTTTGCTTTTTACGAATGACAATGCTTCAATAGATGTTGTAGTGGGTGATAATTTTCGGTATAATTTTAAATACTTTATAGACAAAGGTTATTATTGGAGCATAGGGGTCAATTCAAAATTAAATAGCTTTAACAAGAGCGTGGGACTGGGTTTTGTTGATGAACAATCTATTCCCAGCGGAAGCAGTTTGAACAAATTATCAATAGATTACTTGGATGTCACCAGCAGGGTTTATTTGGAAACCTTCTTTAAAAATGCTTTTTCCTTTGGTTTTGGTGCCGAGCATAAATATCTCAAAATTGAATCTGAAACCCTAGAGGATTTTAATCAAAATAGTCACGGAACGGCAGTTTTTGAAAACAACAATTATTACAGCGGATTTACCTTCTTGAAACTCGATACTTTCGATAATAAATATTTTCCCACCAAAGGAATCATGTTCAATGGAGATCTTCATTTGCATCTTTTTTCATCCAGTTTCAATGAAATCCTAGCTGGATTTTCTGTGGCAAAAGCAAGTGCAACTTATGTAGTTTCCCCCATAAATAGAGTCGCAACCAGTATTTCTGCCGAAGGAGGATTCCGAATTGGGGAGAATGGAAATAAATATTTTGATTTTTACCTTGGGGGTTATGGCAATGCGCCTTTAAATAATTTCGTTCCATTTTTGGGATATGATTTTCTTGATATTTCAGGGAACAGTTATCTAAAATCTGAATTCAAAATAGATTATAGATTTTATAAAAAGAACCATTTAATTGCGACTGCAAATTTTGCCAAAGTTGAAGATAAACTTTTTGAACAGGGAAGTTGGTTGGAGTTGCCCGATTACTCCGGTTATAGTCTCGGCTACGGAATGGATTCTTTCATCGGTCCGCTGGAAATGAAATATTCATATTCCCCCGAGACCCATCAAAGTCATTGGTTTTTTAGCCTAGGTTTTTGGTTTTAAAAATTTGAATGGAATTGATTCAATACGATTCGATTATTCCCTCAGGTGCTTGACCACCGCATATATAAATAAGACAACTCCCAATGTCAACAAAATATATTTTATTGCGGACTGGTCAGTTGAAAATGATCGGGAACCCATTAAAAACAAACCGGCAATGAGGTAAAGGTAGATTGGTTTTAATAGTGATTTTGAGTTCATATTTTGCTGTTAAGTGCGTTCTTATCTAATATCGGCAGTAATAATCCGTTCAACTTTTGCGATCATGGCCTCGGGCTCTTCCAATTTTACAGGCATCGGTTCATGGACTTTTACTTTTAAATGAACGCCCACGCCCAAAGGGAAATTGCCGTTTCTGAATAATTTCCAAGAGTTGTTGATCGTAATTGGAACAACTTGTGCCTCTGGCATTTTTTTGAACAGCATCAATAAACCTTGTTCTGCGAATTTTTTAGGTTTTCCGGTCCGGCTACGGGTTCCTTCAGGAAATATGACGGCCGATCTGTTGTTTTTGTTGAGGTATTCCGCGAAATTTTTCAAAGTTAAAATTGCCTGCCTCGGATTTTTTCTGTCGATTAAAACAGAGCCTCCATGTCTCAGATTGAAGGAAATACTCGGAATTCCCTTTCCCAATTCTTGTTTGCTGACAAACTTTGGATGGTGTTTCCGCAGAAACCAAATGATGGGCGGAATATCATACATTCCTTGATGGTTCGCCACAAAAATACATGGGGTGTCCGTACTAATGTTGTAAGGATTTTCAAAAGAGAAACGCGTTCCAAGAATATTCAGGCAACGTAACAGCATCAAATTAAAAACATCAACACTTTTTTTATGGGCTTCATAACCACCAAGTTTTAAACTTATCCATTGGATGGCGTGAAAAACGAGTAAATTCAGAAAAAAAATCAGGTAAAAAATAACCGATAAAGGATAGGAAATAATTTTTTTGATCAATTTCATTTTTTGAGCATAAAAAAATCAGCGGAAATCTTTAATAATTATAATTGACTGCGAGTCCGAAAACTTCCCGAACCTGAAAAGCACCCACAGTATTATCATCATAAATTGCTTGAAAAATGACGTTCGTGCTCAGGTATTTATTAATTGTCATATTGACGTTCAGAATATAATCGATATCGATATTCTGCGGATTGTCAAGATAATTGGAATACAAATTAAGTATATGTTCAATATTCACATTTTTGATCAATTCATATTTGGAATACGCTGAAACCGAAGCACCAAATTCATAACGTATGGATTCCCCTTGATCTATTCCAAAATAGGCACCATCTACATATCCCGGAGTCGTTGTAAAGTCTTTATCCACGAAAATAAAACGTGAAGTGGCAGGCGCAATATTGACTTTCAGATTATCAGATTTTTTCCAAAGAAAACCGGGTCCTATTTGTAAGTAAGCAGGTGAAAAAAAGTGCGTTACTTCTGTTCTGGTTTCTTCTCCTGTTACAGCATCTTCGCTATATTCATAACCTTTTGTAAACTGCGTTTTGAAATTTGTAAAGAAGGAATAATACCATTCGGTTTCAGAAATCTGTCTCCCTAAAATGGAATTGAATTCCAGTCGGTCACTGGTTTTACGTGTATATTTGGCATCTTCATTTTTCGTGATACCATAATTTGCGAACAACGAATTGTCCCAAGACCAATCGTCCGATTTATAATTGAATTGATATGATAAAATAGCATCGGCAGCGATATTTGATGTTCCACCGCCAGCCCATTCAGCGTTAAAAGCAGATTGATTGAACAACAAAGAGACATTTAAAGTGTCTGTCCATTCCTGAACAACCTGTTCCGATTCTTGTGCATTCACACCACCGATTCCAACAAGGATAAAAAGTATAAGTACGAATTTATTCATATTTTTCATTTTCAAAAATTCAAGTTTTTTTCTGTTTGTAGAGTGGCACAAATGAACAGGCTTCTCCATATAAAATGCTTTTTACAATCGGTTGCAATTTCAAAATAAGCTGAATATAAGCGTTTTCCGGAACCGGTTTGTGTGAGCAACCTTTTACAATAACCGGTAAATCTTTCAAATCCGAAAAATCAAGTTTTTCAATAATTTCTGTGTAAAGAACCGTTTCCAGTTTTTCAAGGTTTCCCACCACTACTTTTTTTGCGTAAGGCTGGAGGTAAGTAGTTAAAAGCATATAAGCCCAAGCGGGAATAATTGCATCGGTAGAACAAGTTAACGCAACATAAGAATCTTGATATTGATTCCAATCATGATTCATGGCTTCTTCCCTGAAATCTTTTTCACGGAGCACAATTTCTTCCAAAAGCCACTCTTTGATATCAAAAAGAACCCTGTTTCCTACAGGATAATAATCTTCAAGATTTACTGTGACAAGCTTGCTATTGGCAACACGATTTACAATTTCAGACATTTTTTATAGTTGAAAAAATTAAAAAGCCTTTCTATTTATGAGTTCCTCCCCTTGGGGGAGGTTTGCAGGGACTGATTAAAGCATTCCCAATTCCAGTTTTGCTTCCTCGCTCATCAAATCCTGCGTCCATGGCGGATCGAAAGTGATTTCCACTTCACAAGCATTTACCATGTCCAAGGATTTTACTTTTTCTTCGACTTCCATCGGTAAACTCTCCGCAACGGGACAATTTGGAGTTGTAAGTGTCATTAAAATTTTCACGTCACGATCGGTGTTGACCATCACGTCGTAAATAAGTCCGAGTTCGTAGATATCTACCGGAATTTCAGGGTCATAAATAGATTTTAAAACCTCTACGATTTTTTCGCCTAATTCTTCTGTGTTTATTTGTTGTTCCATCTTAATTCAATTGTGTTTGATACGCAATCGCGTACATTTTAATTTGCTTCACCATACTCACCAATCCGTTTGCGCGGGTTGGGGATAAATGTTCTTTTAATCCGATTTCATCGATAAAATCAGTATCCGCGTCGATGATATGCTGAGGTTTTTGATTTGAAAAAACCCGAATCAAAATCGCAACAATTCCTTTGGTAATAATCGCATCGCTATCTGCCGTAAAAACCAGTTTATCCTCCTGCATTTCGGCGTGGACCCAAACTTTACTTTGGCAGCCTTTAATCAGGTTGTCATCGGTTTTGTATCGTTCTTCAATAAGTGGGAGCGATTTCCCCAGCTCAATCATGTATTCATAACGCTGCATCCAATCGTCGAACATCGCAAATTCGTCAATAATCTCTTTCTGTATTTCTTCTATCGGATTCATAAATTTTCTTTTTCCACGGATTTTTTTCAGCTTTAAAAAACCCTTTCAACTACTCGATTTTTTTCGCTTTCAATAATTCTGTTCCATCTTCTGAAACCAGAATAATTTCATTTTCTGAAGTCGATTTAACCGATTTGGCCAGCGTCAGTGCACTTGCAATCGCTTTTTCATTTTCCATTTTTCCTTCGCAATACATTTTAGTCGCCAATACCGCCGAAAAATCGATGTTGTTTCCTTCCTTTTTATATTCTGAAGAAACATTGTTGCAACCGGTTATGCCTGAAACTCTTGTTTTTTCTGAAAAATCCAAATAAAGTTCGTCGGAATCAATTTTTTCTCCTTTCAAATTTACAATTTGATATTTCCCATCAAGTTCCACTTCAATTTGGGTGGTTTCTTGTGATTTTGAAGTTCCGCAGCAGGAATTCATAACAACCAAAACTGATATTAAAAGTAGGTATCTCATAATTTTTTGTTTTTAAGAAAGCATTTCTTTGGCGCGTTTCACAGCACTTATAAAGATATCAATTTCTTCTTTGGTATTGTAAAAAGCGAAAGAGGCCCTCACAGTCCCGGGAATTTTATAAAAATCCATAATAGGTTGCGCACAATGATGACCCGTGCGCACAGCAATTCCCAATTTGTCTATAATTGTGCCTATATCGTAGGGATGAATATTTTCAATATTGAAAGAAATGACCGCTGTTTTTTCTTTTGAAACTCCATAAATCTTTAAACCTTCAATTTTCAGAAGTTCTGCAGTCGCGTATTCCAATAATTCCTGTTCGTAAGCAGCAATTTTATCGAAGCCGATGTTGTTCATATAATCCAAAGCGGAACCAAAAGCAATTCCGCCGCAAATATTTGGCGTACCGGCTTCAAATTTATGCGGCAAACCTGCATAGGTGGTTTTTTCAAAAGTCACGGTGGCAATCATTTCACCGCCACCTTGATATGGAGGAAGTTCGTTCAACCATTTTTCTTTTCCATAAAGCACGCCGACACCAGTTGGTCCACACATTTTATGCGCGGAAACCACATAGAAATCGACATCCAAAGCCTGAACGTCGGCTTTAATATGTGGAGCAGCTTGTGCGCCATCAACCAAAACAGCAGCACCAACGGAATGCGCCATTTCTATAATTCGTTCTATTTTATTTACAGTTCCCAAAGCATTGGAAACGTGATTGACGAAAACCAACTTTGTTTTTTCCGAAAGTAAAAAATCAAGCTCTGAGAGGATTAATTCTCCATCTTGATTCATTGGGATTACCTTCAATTTTGCCCTAGTTCGCTCGCAAAGCATTTGCCAAGGAACAATATTGGAGTGATGTTCCAATGCCGAAACTAGAATTTCATCGCCTTCTTTTAAAATCGAAGTAAATCCGTTGGCAATCATATTAATTGCGTGCGTGGTCCCAGCGGTGAAAATAATTTCATACGGATTCGCAGCATTAAAGTGTTTTTGGACTTTTATCCGAGCTTGTTCATATTTATCTGTCGCTTCTTGAGATAAAGTATGAACGCCACGATGAATATTCGCATTGTAATTTGAATAGTAATCGACAATGGTATCAATTACGTGTTTGGGCGTTTGCGAAGTCGCCGCATTGTCAAAATAAACCAATGGATAGCCATTGACTTTCCTTTTTAAAATTGGAAAATCTTCACGGATTGCATTTACATCAAAATCGGTCTTTTCCTCAATTTTCATTTCTTCTGATTTACAAATCAAAACCCAAACTTACTCCCAGTTTTGAAGCAATCTGTTTGTTGATTTTCTTTTTGATTTCAGGAATTTTTACGTTTTCCAAAACATTGTTCGCAAAAGCATACATCATCAAAGCGCGGGCTTCTTTCATTGGAATTCCGCGTGAGCGTAAATAGAAAAGCGCATCTTCGTCAATCTGCCCAATCGTACATCCGTGGCTGCATTTTACATCATCTGCAAAAATTTCCAACTGGGGTTTTGAGTTGATTGTTGCTTTTTCATCAAGCAAAATATTGTTATTGCTCTGGAATGCATTTGTTTTCTGAGCCTCTTTTTCCACAATTACTTTGCCGTTGAAAACCCCGGTGGAATTTCCTGAAAAGATTCCTTTGTAATCCTGGAAACTCTCACAATTTGGCTGCGTATGATTTACCAAAGTATGATGATCCACGTGCTGTTTGCCTTCAATAATTGTCACGCCATTTAGAGTTGAGGTGACGCCTGTTCCTTCCTGATGAAAATTAAGGTTGTTTCGAGTGATTTTTCCGCCGAAAGAAAACGTGTGGACAGAACAATTACTGTCACTTTTTTGAATCAAGGAAGTATTGTCGATTAAAGATGCTTCGTTGCGGTCATTTTGGATTTTGTAATAATCAACAACTGCATTTTTATCGGCAAAAATTTCGGTCACAACATTCGTGAAAACGGGGTTTTCATTCAAACTCTGATGGCGTTCAATAATTTGAACCTGTGCGTTTTCTTCCACCACAATTAAATTACGAGGTTGTAACATTAAGGCGGATTCACTTCCAGTGGAAAAATTCACGATCTGGATCGGTTTATCGGAAACTGTATTTTTCGGAATCCGGATATAAGCGCCTTCCTTGAAAAATGCGGTATTCAACGAAACCAAACTGTCCTTTGCCGCAGCTTTATTGAAATATTGATCAATAATTGCAGTGTATTTGGGCTGTGCCAAAGCTGCCGACATTAAGCAGGCGTCAATTTTTTCGTGTGTTGTATTGGATAGATGTGAAGAGTAGATTCCGTCAATGAAAACGATATCGTAAGTATCGATTCCTTGAATGAAAAATCGTTTCACATCATTATAATCAACGAAATTTTCTTCTTTTGGAAAAACGCTGTAATCTTCTTTTATCAATGAATTCAAGGAAGTGTATTTCCACTCTTCTTGTTTTTTGGAAGGGAAACCTTTTTCCTCAAATTCCTTGATGGCCTGTGTCCTAATCGCGTGAACAGGAGCATCTACATCTACTTGCTCTTCAAAAGCGAAAAAGGAGGTTAATAATTTATCTTTTAATTCCATTTTTTGTTCCTTATGAGGTGTTCCGCACGTTTCAAGTTTGTAACACCAGCATTCTTATATTTTTTACGAATTGAAAAAACACCGGGTTTACTGTTTCAACCAGTCGTAACCTTTGTCTTCAAGTTCGAGCGCCAAACCTTTGGCGCCGGATTTCACGATTTTCCCTTGATGCATCACGTGCACAAAATCGGGCACGATGTAATCCAAAAGTCGCTGGTAATGCGTAATAATCAAAACCGCATTGTTTTCGTTACGCAATTTGTTCACACCGTTGGCAACGATTCGCAACGCATCAATATCCAATCCCGAATCGGTTTCATCGAGAATTGCCAATTTGGGATCTAACATCGCCATTTGGAAAATTTCGTTTCTTTTCTTTTCTCCTCCCGAAAAACCTGTATTCAGCGGCCGGGATAAAAACTGCCGATCCATTTCCAGTAATTCTGATTTTTCCTTGATCATTTTCAGCATTTCATTTGCTGGCATATCATCCATTCCTTTTGCTTTTCGGTTGGAATTGATTGCTGTTTTAATGAAATTGGTCACTGAAATACCCGGAATTTCAACTGGATATTGGAACGAAAGAAAAATTCCTTTGTGAGCGCGTTCTTCCGCGGCGAGTTCGTTTATATTTTCACCTTCAAAAAAGATGTCACCTTCTGTAACTTCATATTCTTCTTTTCCCGCGATCACAGATGAAAGCGTGCTTTTTCCAGATCCGTTGGGACCCATAATTGCGTGAACTTCCCCTGCTTTTATATCAAGATCAATTCCTTTTAAAATCTGAAGGTCTTCAACCTGAGCGTGTAAATTTTTTATTTTGAGCATAACTTTGTTTTCTGAAATTTTCAGTTTCCTGAAAATTGAATTCCATTCATTTTTAATTTTGAAGCTTTCCGTTGGTCGGAAACACTTATAATTTCTTTTATTTCAATAATTTTTTCCCACCCATCCTTATTCGGATTTTCCTTGATTACAGCGGCTACTTCAACAGGAATCATATCATATTTTTCTTTTTGATAAGATTTGGTTTTTTCTGCCAACTCTTTTGCTTTTTCATCGACTACAACGCCATAAATGAAATCGTCTCCCTTTAAAACAGCGGCATCTTCAACAAAAATAAACTCTCCGTTAAGCGTGATGGTTTCTTCTTGCTCAGATTTACATCCGACGAAAGCAAGAAATAACGCAAATACAATGATGGATTTTTTCATTTTAAAAAATTATTGATTTTATATTTATCCTACAGATCCCTCCAATGAGATTTCCAGTAATTTTTGTGCTTCAATGGCGAATTCCATTGGCAATTTGTTCAATACTTCTTTGCTGAAACCGTTTACAATCAATGCAATGGCTTTTTCGGTGTCAATTCCGCGTTGGTTGCAATAAAATATCTGGTCTTCACCGATTTTACTCGTTGTGGCCTCGTGTTCTACCTGCGCGGTTTTGTTTTTTACTTCGATGTAAGGAAACGTATGCGCCCCACATCGATTTCCCATCAATAATGAATCACATTGAGAGAAATTTCGTGCATTTTCTGCCCGACTATGAATTTGCACCAATCCGCGGTAACTGTTTTGGGATTCTCCTGCGGAAATTCCCTTGGATATAATTGTGCTTTTTGTGTTTTTTCCCAAGTGAATCATTTTCGTTCCTGTGTCCGCCTGCTGGAAATTGTTTGTCACGGCAATTGAATAAAATTCACCTACGGAATGATCTCCTTTTAAAACACAAGAAGGATATTTCCAAGTGATTGCAGATCCGGTTTCCACCTGTGTCCAAGAGATTTTCGCCTTTCTTTCACAGAGTCCGCGTTTGGTCACAAAGTTGTAAACTCCGCCTTTTCCTTCCTTATTTCCAGGATACCAGTTTTGAACGGTAGAATATTTTATTTCGGCTTCGTCAAGCGCAATCAATTCAACAACTGCGGCGTGCAATTGATTTTCATCACGTGATGGCGCGGTACAACCTTCCAAATAACTCACGTAACTTCCTTCGTCCGCAATAACAAGTGTTCTTTCAAACTGACCCGTTCCTGCTTGATTTATTCTGAAATAAGTTGAAAGTTCCATCGGGCAACGAACGCCTTTTGGAATGTAACAGAATGAGCCATCGCTAAATACTGCGGAATTTAAAGCAGCGTAAAAATTGTCTTTCTGCGGAACCACGGTTCCCAAATATTTTCTGACAAGATCCGGATATTCTCTGATTGCTTCGGAAATCGGACAAAAGATAATTCCTTTTTCGCCCAAAGTTTTCTTGAAAGTCGTAGCAACGGAAACTGAATCCATCACAATATCAACAGCAACTCCCGCCAACTTTTTTTGCTCGTCAAGAGAAATCCCCAGTTTTTTGAAAGTATCCAATAATTCTGGATCGACTTCATCCAAACTATCGTATTTGGGTTTCTTTGTTGGAGCCGAATAGTAAGATATATTCTGGAAATTTGGTTTTTCGTAATTTACATTTGCCCACTCAGGTTCAATCATTTTTTCCCAAGCACGGAAAGCTTGCAACCGCCATTCCGTCATCCATTCAGGTTCTTCCTTTTTAAGTGAAATCGCCCGAACTATATCTTCATTGAGCCCAATGGGAAAAGTATCCGATTCAACATCGGTATAAAACCCATATTCATACTCTTTTGATTCGAGCTCTTTTTTTAAATCGTCTTCGGTATATGCCATTTTTTTGTTGTTTGGAAGTTGAAAAGTTATAAAGTTATAAAGTTGAAAGGAGGTACTTAATTAATCCATAAATCATTTTTGATACCTCACTACTCTTTAACTTCAATTTTTCAATTTCCTCATTTGATATATAATTTAAGTCTAAGGCCAAATAAAGTTGAGAACGTAATTCGCCCGCTGATTTCCTCAAAAGCTTTAAATTTTGCCATTAACTTTTTTACTTTTAAACTTTTAACTTTAAACTGTGTTACAACGAAAAACTTTCTCCGCAGCCACAGGTTCTTTGCGCATTTGGATTGTTAAAAACAAATCCTTTGCCGTTCAATCCGCCGGAATATTCAAGTGTGGTTCCGATTAAATAGAGGAAACTTTTTTTGTCGACTACCAATTTTACTTCGTTGTCAACAAACAACTTATCTTCTTCGGCTTTCGCTTTATCAAACTTCAACTCGTACGATAAACCTGAGCAGCCACCACTTTTTACGCCCACGCGAACAAAATCCTGCACTACGTCGTATCCCTCTTCCGACATTAGGGAGGCAATTCGGCGTTTTGCGTCCTCACTTACTTTTATCATAGCTTAATAAGATTTATTCTAAATTACGGCACAAAGATACTATAAAGTACCG
>DASSWB010000130.1:0-27747 GCA_035705495.1 Salinimicrobium sp.
AGTGGAAAACTCGCAATGACACTCGCAATGACGACTCGCAGTAAAATAAAAAGGAATAACAAATGAAAACTTCACATGTTTACATGATGACCAATAAAAACAATACGGTTCTTTATACTGGCGTTACTTCCAATTTAGAAAAACGTGTGTACCAGCATAAAACCAAATTTTATAAAGGATTCACTGCGAAGTATAACTGTGACAAATTGGTTTATTTTAAAGAATTTTTGGATATTAATGAAGCAATTCTTTTTGAAAAGAAAATTAAATCTTGGAAACGTTTGAAAAAGGAAGAATTGATAAATGAAATCAATGCGGATTGGAATGATTTATCGGAGGGATGGGTTTTCAATGTTTGAAAAGGATGAGCTGAATTTTGAATTTGAGTTCTGTAGCGACAGATTGCCACGTTTTCCGAAAGTGGAAAACTCGCAATGACGACTCGCAGTGACGAATTGGAAACGACGTCATTGCGAGCGAAGCGCGGCAAACTCATGAAATTGAGTTACAGACGGTGTTTTGAGTTCCGCACAGTGATTTGGATTCTGTACAAACAGATTGCCACGTTTTCCGAACAGGAAAACTCGCAATGACGACTCGCAATGACGAATTGGAAACGACGTCATTGCGAGCGAAGCGCGGCAAACTCATGAATTGAACTAAAATGAAACTATGAAAAATAAAAAAATTGTCTTGTTTGACGGGGTTTGTAATTTATGTGACCGGACGGTACAGAAAATTATAAAACATGACAAGAAAGATGTATTTCGGTTTGCTTCCTTGCAGAGCGAAATTGGGCAGAAATTAATGAAAGAACGCGGATTGGACACGACGGAATTAAATTCCATCATTTTAATTGAGCCTGGTGTGGCTTATTACCAGAAATCATCTGCGGCTTTGGAAATTGCGAAACATCTTTCGGGTGGCTATTCCCTACTCTCTTATTTTTCGTTTTTGCCCGAAGGTTTCAGGGATTCGGTTTATGATTATGTGGCGAAAAACCGATACAAATGGTATGGGAAAAAAGACAATTGCTTAATTCCCACACCAGAGTTGAAAGGTAAGTTTTTGGATTTTTAAATTTAAAAAAAATATTTATTCGTCACAGAAAACAGTGAGATTATCTAAATAATAATGTTCAGCTCCTGCCCAGTTTTGAAGACGTAATCTCACAATCATTGTAGTTCCGCTATAACCAGTTAAATTTATCGTTAGAGAGGCATCATCTTCAAAGGTAATGGTATGATTGGTGCTTCCCATTCCGAGATAATTGGGCACTTCGGTATAAGTTGAACCGCCATCCGTGGAAACTTCTATATCCAGATAATCATTTCCTTTAGATTCTTCTCCACAGGTAAAATCACCATTGGAACCATTGTTATGATCGGTATTTGAATATTCCATTCCACCTGTTGCTTCGAAATCAAATGCAATACCGACTGAGGAATAACCCGAAATATCTATGGCTTTGGTTTGAAAAAGAACTGGTCCATCAACATCTCTAAAATCCAATTGGCCATTGACTACTTTTGCATAATCTTGGTCATTTAACAATGTTCCGAATTGATCTAAAGTACCATCTAAAGTGGGTGAATAACTTGAAACCGTCCATTTACTCACTGGATAATCACCTAAAAATGAATCTGTTCCGTCTATTCCTGTATTTTCTGCGTAAGAATTGAAATTTTCAGTATAAAGCACATCATCACAGATATTGGCACATGAAATACTGCGCCACACATCAAAATAAGAATCATAAATATCCCAACATTGTTTTCCGGTACCGGGATCGCTTACGTAAACCATCAAACCATCATCACGGTCATCGGTTGTGGAAACAGGAATTGCTGCTTGTTGTGCTTCGGTAACAACGGGCATTAAAAAGCCACCGTAGTTAATACTGGCATATTGTTGTGCTTCCAAATGCAAAACACTCGCAGGACTCGGTTCTGTGGTATTCACCGCTACTTGTGCAAACGAAACATTTGCAGCAAGCAAAATCAAAACAAGAAAGTGTAATTTTTTCATTTTTAAAATCTTGGTTTTTTTCTTGTTTTTAATTGTAGGTGTGAGAGCCGAGGTTACTTGTGTCTGATCCACTACCTACCTCTGTCCATTCTGCTGGATCAAAAACAGTGTTGGGACCTGAACCTGGAATTCTTATTAAGGTGATATCTTCATTAAAATAAGCATTATTACCTATTTCTCCAATCACGTCAATTGGATTATTTGAAGGGTCAGTCAATTCAACAGCATCGTTACCGTTAAAGGACCAGCTATAATTCCTATCAGCGTTTGGAACGACCATATTATTTGTAATTACATATGATTCACCATGGGCCAAATCTACGTTTGTAAGTGTACAGGTATTGTTTACAGTAGTAGCGCCATTAGCATAAGTTTTTAATTTATAGTTTTCCAAATTTATTGTAGTTCCTGTAAAATTTGAAATTTCTATTACCTTGTATGTACCTTCTATACTTTCAGAAATAAACAAATCCGAAGCAAATGCAGCAGGCGGCGTTACCGGTCCGCCCCAAGCAGACATTACGGGGGCTCCAATTAAGGTTCCGGCTGAAGCAACTGGCGTCACCTCTACGGCAATATATAAATTCATATAAGTGTCATCTAAATCATAAGTAATAGAAGTTGCACTGGGAATTGCAGTCGCTCCTGCTCCGGATGCATCCGTTGCGCGAAACCATCGATATGTATGTGTTCCTTCTGCATCACTTTCAAAATCAGAGTAATCAAAGTCGGCAGTAAGCGTTTGGTTTTCCGCAAAAGCACCGTTAATCACCACATTGTTGGCTTCAGGTGCAGCGTTTCCAGTTACAGGACCGTCCCAATCAGAAATTGCAACGTTTCCGGGAGACATTCCGCTGGTTGCTTCTGGAATAATTTGAACCGCAATAAAGAAACCATTTTGCGCGGTAGTTACCACGAAAGTACTAGAAGTCGCGCCAGCAATCGGTGTTATATTTGTACCATCAACGTCGGTAGCCGTAACCCATTGGAAATTTGCAGTTGTAGCAGCTACGTCTTGAGGATCATTTTCGGTATCGGAATACGTATAACTGGCAGTCAGCGTTTGACCTTCTATCGTCCAACCCGTATAAGAGATTGTTGCAACAGGTTTATCATTTACCGGCATGCAATACACATTGTCCCAAACATCTAGCACAGCATCATAAATTTGCACGCAACGTTCGGATCCTTCAATAAGATAAATCATTAGTCCGTCATCGTCTGCAGAAACCGCAATGGCATCTCTTTGTGCCGTATTGACTCTTGGAGGAAGAAATCCGCCGTAACTCACGCCGTTTGTGCTGTTCACATCAAGAACGGAAGCAGGACTTGGATCATTCGTGTTAATTCCAACTTGGCAAAACAAAGGCACGCTAAAAAGCATGAGCAGTAATGGTAGTAAAAATCGATTCATTTTAAATAAATTGGGGTTATATTCCAACCGCGCAATATACACATTTACTTCGCTTTTAATTTTTTTTGACTGAGAAAACTATTAACAAAATTTTTGCATTTGCCTCGATTTCAGTGGGTTTTCCTACATTTTAGAGATAAAAATCAAAGTTATTGTGTAGGAATCAAAACCTAAAAATGTTTTTAAACGATGTTTTTAAACCTTTTATCGATTAAATTTAAAAAATGAGGTTTCTGCATAAATTTTATATTTCGACTGTTTTTATTGTTGAAAAAATCCGACATTTAAGAATCGGAAGTATAAAAATTCGACCAATAACATGAAACGGACTTCAATGTTTCTATTTTTCACGATTTTTTTGGGATGCAATACGCCTAGGACCACCGAAAATTTTTCCGAAGTGACCGAATCAGATCTTGATTCGGTTATTGTTCATTATCTCGAAAAACTGGATACCGGTGAAAATATGCAGAAGGACACTCAAGACGAATATGAAGTCCTACTCTCGATGGAGCAGAGTTTAATTGCGCAGTTGAACGCCTGTTTGAATGCAGAAATGCTACAAGATTTTCGTTCTGACCTTAAAAAATATGATTTGCAGTGGGAACAACAGAAAGATAGTGTTGTACAAGCCAATGAGGATGTAAGCTTTGAGGAAGGAAAAGAAATGAAAGAAATGTTCCTTACCTGGCAGTACGCTTACTTAAAAGAATTGAGGATTATTGAATTGATTCGCTTACGGGACCAAAATTGTAAAAAATGAACTACCTCGATGTTATGCATATAAGAGGTATCAAAATTCCAAAAAAGACAAATCCCAAATTCCAATTTATTCCTGAGCGGTCATTCTTAACGAAGCTTTTCGCAAAGTGAAGAACCTATGAATAGGGAGCAGTATTTCAGTAGTCAGAGATTCCTCCTTTGTCGGAATGACATTCAATCGCCTTTTCAATGCCATATTTAATCTTGAGCTGTCCTTCGGAATGCAGCGATATCGGAGTGAAGAATCTATGAATCAACAGCAGAATTTCATTAGCCATAGATTCCTCCTTTGTCGGAATGACATTCAATTGCCTTTTCAATACCATATTTAATTTTGAGCTGTCCTTCTGAATGCAGCGATAGCGGAGTGAAGAATCTATGAATGTGTAGCAGGATTTTACTACGCCAGAGATTCCTCCTTTGTCGGAATGACATTCAATTGCCTTTTCAATGCCATATTTAATCTTGAGCTGTTGTTCTGAAAATTTAACAGACAACTACCTGATTCTTAATACAGTTTAAGAGTTTTTTCACTTTTAAAAATTTTGAAACCCGTGATAAATCAATTAATTTAAGAGGACTAAAAACCACGGTATTTTCAGATTTGGATTCGATTTATTCTTAGACAACAGCTACCTGATTTTCTCAGGAATTTCAGTCACCTGTTTGGATATCCAAAACTGTACTACCCACAAAAAAGAATCGGTATGTTGACAAGAAAAAGATTTCAGGATTTGGCCAATTTTAACAACCAACCTTGTATTTCCATTTATATTCCCACTGAACGTGCGGGAAAAGAGGTGTTGAACGGAAAAGCGAGTATTCATTTAAAATCTGAATGGAAAAAAGTCAAAACAGAATTAAAAGAGAGAAATACAGATGCCGAAACAATAAAGGAATTTGATAAAAAGCTGGATAGTTTGATTTCTGATAAAAATTTTTGGAGGCATCAGTTAGACGGATTGGCCGTGTTTGTGGCATCCGGTTTTTTCGAATATTATTCGGTTCCCAAAAACTTTGAAACTTTTTGTTATGTAGCTGATTATTTTTATCTAAAACCGCTACTCTCGGGTATTTCAGAAAATAATTCGTTTTTCATTCTTTCGGTTAACTTAGATAAAGTTAGGCTTTACCGTGCGCATCAGGATTTTATCCAGCCTTTAAATATAGACAATCAAGTGCCACAGCAATTGGAAGATCGTGTGGGTTATGATTTCGAGGAAAAGAATTTGCAATCTTCTACGAGTAATTTTGGGGATCAAAGTGGTTTACACGGATTTGGCGCTGCGGAAAGAGACAGGAAAAATGAAATTTTGAGGTTCTTTCGTGCGGTAGATAAAGGCATTAGCGAAAAGATAAAAGATGAAGCCCTGCCATTGGTTGTCAGCTGCGATGATGCCAATTTTTCGATTTATAAAGAAGCTAGTTCTTACGAACATCTTTATCCGGAAAAAATTCCGGGAAACCCGTCAGATTACAGATCTGTAGATGATTTGCACAAAAAAGCACTTGAAGTCATGCATTCATTTTTTGAAACCGAAAAACAGAAAAAATTGAATCAGTTCAGGGAATTGAACAAGACACAAAAATCATCTACATCAATTGATGAGATTATCCCTGCCATTTATCAAGGGAAAGTCGACACCTTATTCGTAAGGTCACACGATGAAGTTTGGGGAGATTATAATGAAAACATGGCAAGTGTACAGATTGATAGGGAGTCGAAACCGGGGAACAAATCCCTTGTCAATCTCGCCGCTATTAAAGTAATTGAGCAAGGAGGAACTGTGTATGTAATGGAAAACGATTTTTTACCAGACAACAATGCGCAGATGAATGCATTGTTCAGATATTAAAAATGAAGGTACTAAGTTGTTTTTTCAAATTTGAAAAAACAAAAAATCCCGCGAAAGCGGGATTTTAATTTTCTATTAGAAACTCAGAAATTTATTTAGCTTCCAATTCAGCTAGTTTATCTCTCATTTCTTTTGCTTTATCAGACTGGCCCACTTGGTAATAGATATTCATCAACGTTCTGATAACTTCTAAATTTTCAGGATTGGTTTCATAAGCAGCTTTCAAGTATGGTAAAGCCTTGTTGTAAATCGCTTTTTTTGATTTCTCCAATTCCTCGTACTTTTTATTGTCGGCCGCGCTCATTCCCAAATTGTTCATTTGGTCATTGATTTTCTGTTCGTCCTGAAGAATAATGGCAGCAATGTTTATTTGCGCATTAACCATAGAAGGATCCAATTCCAGGGCTCTTTCATAATAATCTACCGCAGCTTCATAATCTTCAAGATTAGCAGAACTAATTCCGAGGTTATAGAACAAAATCGGGTTATTTGGGTCCCTTTGAACGATTTGCTCCATGATTGCTTTGTACTTCTGCATGTCGCCCAAATTGTTGTAAATTTCGGCTTCCACGTGAAGCAGATTCATATCATCAGGATTTTCTTTTTTTGCAACCTCCATCGCTTCTATGGCTTTTTCGGTTTCTCCATTCTGGATGTATATCAAAGCAATGTATTTGGCAATCTCTCCAGTTTTTGAGGTTGATTGTTGATCTTCTGGATTGATGTGAGAACCCACTTTAACCAATGCATCCCGGTCTTCTTTGCTATAAGACTCAACTTCACCCGTTGATTTATTAGTCGCAACGTACTGGGTTTCGATACCTGTATAGCCAAGTTCCTTCAAGGTAATAAAATGCTCCAATGCTTTTGGAAATTCCTTAGCGTTCATAAAATTGGCTGCAGCATAAAACAAATAAAGTGTGTCCCTATTGTCAAGGTTATAACTGGTAATCAATTTTTCCGCGGCCATTTTAAAATTATCCGCATTTTGATCGTCTATTGCACTTCCAACCAAACGGTTTTTAATGATTTCCAATCCTCTTTCAGCATCTTTATGTCCAAGCGCTACCGCTTTTTTCATTGCTTCGGAAGCAGTTATTAAATCTTGAAGGTTATTATTGGTTTCTGCTCCGAGATAAGCCATTGCCTTTGTGTAATAAAAATCTTCGAGTACACTTTCCTTGGCATCTTTAATCAGTGCCTCAGCTTGTGTTATGTTTGATTTTGCCTCGGTAAACTTATTATCTTCAATGGCTTTTTCGGCTTCTCTTATTTCCTTTTTCTGTGCAATTCCAATGATTGCTATGAAAGAAAAAGCTGCTGTTAAAAACGTTTTTTTCATTTTAAAAAATTGGTTACTTACTAATTTATTCTTGTTCGTCCGTGTCATTTGCAATTGTTGTGCCATCTTCATTAATGGTTCCGTGCGGATTTTCATCTGTGTTCTCCATATTATCTTCCAACTCTTCCACTATTTCCTCTTCATTGTGCAACACTTTCGCAACCGCAGCAATAGAATCATTTCCTTTTAGGTTGATTAATCGCACACCTTGAGTAGCGCGGCCCATCACCCGAAGATTTGCAGCCTCCATTCTAATGGCAATACCAGATTTGTTAATAATCATTAAATCATCCAGATCAGTGATGTTTTTTATAGCTACTAAATTTCCTGTTTTTGCGGTGATAGAGATTGTTTTTACCCCTTTTCCGCCACGGTTTGTAATTCTGTAAACCGGTTCTCCATCTTCAGGATCATCAATATAGGTACGTTTTCCATACCCGTTTTCTGAAACTACCAATACCGTTTCTTCCTGCGGATTTTGTACCGCAATCATTCCAACCACTTCGTCATTGTCATCGGCTAAAGTGATACCGCGCACCCCCGATGCATTTCTACCCATCGGACGAGTTTTACTCTCTTCAAACCTAATAGCTTTACCACTTTTTACGGCCAACATCACCTGGCTTTCGCCATTCGTAAGTTTTGCTTCCAAAAGTTCGTCACCTTCCCTTACTGTAATCGCATTGATCCCGTTTATTCTAGGGCGTGAATATTGTTCCAAGCTGGTTTTTTTGACAATCCCTTTCTTGGTGGCCATAATAACGTAATGGTTATTAATGTATTCCTCATCCTTCAAATCCTGTGTACAGATAAAAGCTTTCACTTTATCTTCAGGATCAATATTGATTAAATTCTGAATGGCACGTCCTTTTGAAGTTTTACTTCCTTCCGGAATTTCAAAAACGCGCATCCAGAAACATTTTCCGCTTAGCGTGAAGAACAACATGTACTGGTGATTGGTTCCAATAAATAAATGTTCAAGAAAATCTTCATTTCGTGTAGTAGATGCTTTTTGGCCCACTCCACCTCTATTCTGTCTCTTGTATTCATTTAAAGGAGTCCTTTTTATATAACCTGCATGGGAAATAGTAATTACCACTTGCTCATCCGGAATCATGTCTTCCATACTGAAATCGCCACCGGCATATTCTATTGCAGAACGACGGTCATCTCCATATTTCTCCTTCACCTCAAGGAGTTCATCCTTGATAATTTGCATTCTTCTTTCTTTGCTTGCAAGAATATCTTTAAGATCTTCAATCGTTTTAAGCAATTCTTCATATTCTGAACGAAGTTTATCTTGTTCAAGACCCGTCAATTGACGTAAACGCATTTCAACGATGGCACGCGACTGAATTTCACTTAAATTAAAACGCTCCATTAAATTCTCACGGGCCGCATCCGGATTACTGGAACCTCGGATAATTGCGATTACTTCGTCTATATTATCGGAAGCGATGATCAATCCTTCTAAAATATGTGCTCTTTCTTCGGCTTTGCGTAATTCGAAAGTGGTTCTTCTCACCACAACTTCGTGCCTGTGTTCCACAAAATGATAAATCATATCTTTTAGATTCAACATTTGTGGTCTTCCTTTTACCAATGCAATATTATTTACGCTGAAAGAAGATTGTAAAGAAGTATGTTTATATAAGGTATTCAGAACAATGTTTGGAATCGCGTCTCTTTTTAAAACATATACGATTCGCATTCCATTTCTATCCGATTCATCACGGATTAAGGAAATACCTTCTATTTTATGGTCATTGACAAGATCAGCGGTTTTTTTGATCATTTCCGCTTTGTTCACCTGATATGGAATTTCTGTCACGATAATACATTCACGACCTTGAACCTCTTCAAAGTGCGCCTTTGCACGAATAACCACTCGTCCCCTTCCTGTTTTAAAGGCTTCCCTTACACCATCATATCCATAAATAATTCCACCTGTTGGAAAATCCGGTGCTTTTATATGAGTGATCAATTCGTCGATTTCGATGTCGTGGTTGTCAATATATGCAATGGTACCGTCTATAACTTCGGATATGTTGTGAGGCGGCATATTGGTTGCCATCCCAACTGCAATTCCGCTGGCACCGTTGATCAAAAGATTGGGAACCCTTGTTGGTAGAACTACTGGTTCTTTTAAAGAGTCATCGAAGTTAAGTTTATAATCTACGGTCTCTTTATCTATATCCGCCAATAAATCTTCACTTATTTTGCGCATCCGGGCTTCGGTATAACGCATTGCGGCCGGACTATCTCCATCCACGGAACCAAAGTTTCCTTGACCATCAACCAACATGTAACGCAAGCTCCATTCTTGGGCCATACGCACCATGGTGTCATAAACAGAGGTATCACCATGTGGATGATATTTACCCAAAACTTCCCCGACAATCCTAGCAGATTTTTTGTAAGCACGGTTGGAAAGTACTCCTAACTCATACATTCCAAATAAAACCCTTCGATGAACCGGTTTCAATCCGTCACGCACATCTGGAAGTGC
This sequence comes from Salinimicrobium sp., assembly GCA_035705495.1. GTDB lineage: Bacteria > Bacteroidota > Bacteroidia > Flavobacteriales > Flavobacteriaceae > DASSWB01. The sequence continues at coordinate 9,912 of DASSWB010000130.1, forward strand.
CCGTGACACAATGACAGACATTGAATAATCAATGTATGCAGATTTCATTTCATCTTCAATGTTGATAGGAATTAATTTTTCTCCTTCAGCCATACAAATTCAGTTAAAAATTAAATATAAAATTATCGCACAATTTACGCATTTTCTCTAAGTCTGTGCCACGAATTCAACAGGTTTATTTAATTTTTATTAACAAAATTTTGTCAAGACTTTCTTCATAATAAACACTTAATCCATTTTGATTTTAAAAACTAATTTTGTCAATTAGCGATCATGAAGAAAGGAACAGTTTTTGAACTTATCCTTTAAATTAAAACGGAGATAAATAAAATGGATGATAATTTTTCACCAAGGGTAAAAGATGTTATCGCTTATAGCAAAGAAGAAGCTTTGCGTTTAGGTCATGATTTTATAGGGACCGAACATTTAATGTTGGGCCTCTTGCGGGATGGAGATGGAAAAGCGATCAATATTCTGAATTCTTTGGATATAGATTTGGACAACCTTCGTAGAAAGGTTGAAATTTTGAGTCCCGCCAACCCAAATTTGGCAGGTGCTACAAACGAAAAAAAGAATTTGCACTTAACGCGTCAGGCAGAACGTGCTTTAAAAACCACATTTTTAGAAGCTAAGCTTTTTCAAAGTTCTTCTATCAATACGGCGCATTTGTTACTTTGTATTTTAAGAAACGACAATGACCCTACCACAAAGTTGCTGAATAGATTGAAAATAGATTACGACAATGTAAAAGACCAATTCAAATTTATGCTCACAAAGGATGAAGATTACCTAGAAAGTCCCCGAGCCGAATCCTTTTCTGATGATGATGCTTCAACCGAAGATACTTCGAGAGAAAATCCTTTTACAGGAGGTTCGTCCAAAACAACCAAAAAGTCCAAAACTCCTGTTTTGGATAACTTTGGAAGGGATTTAACCGCACTTGCGGAAGTTGACAAACTTGATCCCGTTGTTGGAAGGGAGAAAGAAATAGAACGCGTTTCACAAATACTAAGTCGGAGGAAGAAAAACAATCCCTTGCTCATTGGAGAACCCGGTGTGGGTAAATCGGCCATTGCTGAAGGACTTGCACTCCGAATCGTGAAGCGAAAGGTCTCACGAATTCTTTTCAACAAAAGGGTGGTTACCTTGGATTTGGCAAGCTTGGTCGCGGGTACAAAATATCGTGGACAGTTTGAAGAACGCATGAAAGCCGTGATGAACGAATTGGAAAAAAATGACGACATCATTCTTTTTATTGATGAAATTCATACGATTGTTGGCGCTGGAGGTGCAACCGGAAGTCTGGATGCCAGTAACATGTTCAAACCGGCGCTTGCAAGAGGTGAAATTCAATGCATTGGCGCAACTACTTTAGACGAATACCGACAGTATATAGAAAAAGACGGTGCCCTTGAAAGACGCTTCCAGAAAGTGATTGTAGAACCGACCAACATTGAGGAAACCATTGAAATTCTCAATAATATTAAAGGAAAATACGAAGAACACCATAATGTGACCTACACACCCGAAGCGATTGAAGCTTGTGTGAAATTAACAAGTAGGTACATGACGGATCGTTTTCTTCCGGACAAGGCGATTGATGCGTTGGATGAATCTGGATCACGTGTTCATATTACCAATATAGAAGTTCCGAATCAAATTTTAGAATTGGAAAAACAATTGGAAGAAATCAAGGAGAAGAAGAATTCCGTTGTACAGAAGCAAAAATATGAAGAGGCAGCCAAGTTAAGGGATGATGAAAAGAACTTAGAGAAAGATTTGGCGGCTGCCCAAGAACGTTGGGAAGAAGAAACCAAACAGCATAAAGAAACCGTGACCGAAGACAATGTTGCGGACGTTGTTTCAATGATGACAGGAGTTCCTGTAAACCGAATTGCACAGACTGAAATCAACAAACTAGCCGAATTACCTACACTTATCAAAGGAAAAGTAATTGGACAAGATGACGCTGTTGGCAAAGTGGCAAAAGCAATCCAAAGAAACCGTGCGGGATTGAAAGACCCGAACAAACCTATTGGTTCTTTTATTTTCTTGGGACAGACTGGTATTGGTAAAACACAATTGGCTAAAGTGCTTGCCCGTGAACTTTTTGACAATCCCGATGCTTTGATCAGGATTGACATGAGTGAATATATGGAGAAATTTGCCATCTCCAGATTGGTTGGCGCACCTCCGGGATATGTAGGTTATGAAGAAGGTGGACAACTCACGGAGAAAGTCCGTCGTAAACCCTATGCTGTAATTTTATTGGATGAGATTGAAAAAGCGCATCCGGATGTGTTCAACATGTTGTTGCAGATTCTGGACGATGGTTATATCACCGATAGCTTGGGAAGGAAAATTGATTTTAGAAATACAATTATCATCATGACTTCCAATATTGGTGCACGCCGATTGAAAGATTTTGGTCAAGGTGTTGGTTTCGGAACTGCTTCGCAAAAAGCTCAAATGGACAGTAATGCTAAGAGTGTTATTGAAAATGCGTTGAAAAAAGCATTTGCGCCCGAATTTTTAAACCGTGTAGATGATGTTGTTGTTTTCAATCCTTTGGAAAAAGAACACATACATCAAATTATCGATATTGAATTGGCTCATTTGTATAAGCGAATTTCAGATCTTGGTTACAATTTGGTTTTGAGTGATAAAGCCAAAAATTTTATTGCAGAAAAAGGATTTGATCGCGAATATGGTGCAAGACCTTTAAAACGAGCGATTCAAAAATACATTGAAGATGCTTTGGCAGAGAAGATTATTGCTTCAAGTATCACTGAAGGCGATAAAATAACGATGGATCTTGATGAAAAAGCACAAGAATTGACCATCAAAATCCAGAAAGCTAAAAAAGGAGCAAAATCCGAAAAGGATTCGTAAGTTTTTTAGATTTGAAAAAAGGAACCCGCCATCAAAAATGGCGGTTTTTTTTATGTGATATGTCTCACATTAATTAATTGTTTTTATTCCTCCGGGGAATTTTTTTGAATTGGAATCATCTTATGTAGAAACCCGCGTTAAGGATAGCAGTGGAAATCCTTTTTGTGACGTAGGAACAAAAAGATTGCAGCGAATAGCCTGACCCGTAGGGGAACGCCCGTATTATTAAATAGAAACAGGAGCTATTTTTCAACAACTCCTGCCCTATTCTTTTAGCTTAAAAATCCAGCTATTCAAAAATCAATTCTTCGTCGATGGAGAATCCGTTTAGGAAATCCTTCGATTTTTGAATTGGAACAGCCATTAAAACATCGTCCTTTACCAACGGAACTTCCTGACGATAGGCCGATAAAAGTTGTTCCAAGAAACTTGAAGTTTTCATTGGCTTCCTGTATTGAATGGCCTGAGAGGCGTTGAAGAGTTCTATGGCCAACACAGTTTGCACGTTTTCCACGATTTTCACCAATTTGGTTGCAGCATTTGCACCCATGCTCACGTGATCTTCTTGTCCGTTTGACGAAACGATGGAATCCACACTCGCCGGGGTTGCCAATTGTTTATTCTGGCTCACAATACTTGCGGCGGTGTATTGCGGAATCATAAATCCGCTGTTCAATCCCGGATTTGCGACCAAGAAAGCCGGTAAATCTCGCAATCCCGAAATCAGTTGATAAATCCTCCTTTCGGAAATACTTCCCAATTCTGCCATGGCAATTCCTAGATAATCCAAGGCCAATGCCAATGGTTGTCCGTGGAAATTACCACCTGAAATGATTTTATCGGCTTCAATAAAAATATTCGGGTTATCAGTTACAGAGTTTATTTCGGTTTTGAATGTCTTTCGGACAAAATCCAATGTATCTTTTGTAGCGCCATGAACTTGCGGAATACATCTAAACGAATAAGGATCTTGGACCGCCTTTTTTTCATTTTGGGAAATTTCACTTCCCTCCAATATTTCGCGAATTCTTTCAGCGGTTTTTACTTGTCCGCGATGCGGCCGGACCATGTGCACCAATTCATCGTAAGGCGACATGTTACAGTTGAAAGCATCAATGGAAACGGCGCTAATCACATCGGCCAAGTATGAAAGTTTGTAGCTTTCCAGTAAGGCGTAAATCCCGTGAGCACTCATAAATTGCGTTCCGTTCAATAAGGCCAAACCTTCTTTCGACTGCAATTTTATGGGCTCCCATCCAAATTGATGAAGAATTTTTTCAGATTCAAAAATTTCATCTTGATAATACACTTCGCCTTTACCGATCAATGGTAATGACAAATGCGCCAAAGGTGCCAAATCTCCCGATGCGCCCAAAGAACCTTGGGAATAAACAACGGGTAAAATATCATTGTTGTAGAAATCTACAAGTCGTTCAACTGTTTTAAGCTGAACACCTGAGTTTCCATAACTTAGGGATTGTACTTTAAATAATAACATTAACTTGATAATGGGTTTGGAAATCGCCTCCCCAGTTCCGCAAGCATGTGAAAGTACAAGATTTTCCTGTAGTTGACTTAAATCTTCTTTGGAAATTTTAATGTTGTATAAAGAACCAAAACCCGTGTTGATTCCGTAAATAGGCGTATCACTTTCCGCCATTCTTTCATCCAAGTATTTTCTCGATTTCTCGATGTTTACCCTGGCTTCATCACTCAAACCTATTTTTTTGTTATTCGAGATAATATTTTGGATTACTTTCAGATGCAAAACATCCGTAGTAATGTAGTGGATTTCTTCCATAAATAGTGGCTGTTAAACAATCTCCAAAAATCCGATTAAAGCATAGATATTCCAAGTAAAACATCAATTATTTACTTGTTGACGGAGTTTGTGGTTTTTCAAATAAAGACAGAAAAGCCAAGCCAATATTTTCGATGATATCTCGTGCAATCAATGCTTGTTGGCCTTTATTTCGAGCAGCAATATCCCCAGCCTTTCCATGAAGGTAAACACCAAAGACCGCTGCGTTTAAAGGCTCGTAACCTTGAGAAATCAGTCCTGTGACCATTCCCGCCAAAACATCTCCGCTACCCGCGGTTGCCATTCCGGGATTTCCGCTGTTATTGATATAAGTCCGTTCTTTTGTCACAATAAAGGTGTAAGCGCCTTTGATGATCAATACAATATTATGTTCTGCTACAAATTCCCGGGCTTTTTTAAGTTTGTCAAAATCATCTTTCCATTTTCCCAACAGACGTTCCAACTCTTTTGGATGCGGTGTTAAAACCGAATGTTCGGGAATCGATTTCAACAAATCCGGATGTTCATTGAGTAGGTTTAAACCATCGGCATCGATCACCATTGGTTTTTTTGTTTTTAACAAAAGGTTTTTGAAAGCTTCATAAGTAACTGTTTCCTTGCCGGCTCCCACTCCAAAACAAATGACTTCTGGAACAAAATTAAATTCCACGGAAGAAATCAGTTTTTCTTCCTTATCTGTTAAAACCATTGCTTCAGGAACGAAACCTTGAAGAATTTCGTAACCACAAGCTGGGATAAAAGCAGTGACCAAACCAGTTCCGGTACGCATTGCAGCCAAGCTAGTCAGTCCGATGCTTCCAATTTTTCCGTAACTGCCACCAACAATCAGTGCATGGCCGTAATCTCCTTTATGGGAATTCTTTTTTCTTGAAATGTATAATGGTTGGACTTCATTCTTACCAATTAAATGCGCTTCTGTTATTTCATTCCGAAGAAATTCGCGATCCAAACCAATATCGATTACTTCAACTTCCCCAGCAAATTCCGCTACTTCTGGGAGAAAAAACACAAGTTTTGGAGATTGGAAACTCAGCGTGAAATTCGCTCTTATAATTGCATCTTTTTTCTTGGGGATTTTATTCCAATATAATCCTGAAGGCATATCGATCGACAAAATAAATGCTCCTGAAGCATTCACATGACGAATAAACTCCCCTACCCAACCATCTAACGGTCGGTTGAGTCCGCTGCCAAAAATTGCATCCACAACAAAGTCGTTCGTATTGATTTTCGGGAATTCGTCCCCTTGCTTGAGCAGCGTGGGCCAATTTTTTGTAACCTCTTTGATTTTATGGTAATTGTTCAAAAAATTCTTGCTTCTTTTATCGCTGCAATTCAGGATGTACACATCAACGTAATATCCATGCTGAATTAAGTGTTTCGCAATAACAAGTCCGTCACCACCATTATTTCCGACCCCGCAAATCACTTTTATCGGCCCTGGGGAACCTTTTAACCTATTGTGCATTTCCTTAAAAACGATTGTAGATGTCCGTTCCATCAATGCTTCCAAAGTTACTCCTTGTTTTTCTGTGGTGATTTTATTTGCTTGTTTGAATTGCGCTGCCGTGAAAATTTTCATCTGTTTCTGGTGTTCTTTCTTACAAATATAAAGTTTAGGATTGGCAAGTGGGAATTTTCACGAAAACTTGGCAATTTTTAATGTGAAATTAGCTGCTTTAATTCTCAAATTTGAATAAATTTGATCAAATTTTTAAAATGAGAAATACAGCTCTTACAGCCATCCATGAAGAATTGGGTGCAAAGATAGTTCCTTTCGCAGGTTTTAGAATGCCTGTTTCTTACGAAGGCGTTAATATTGAGCACCATACGGTAAGAAATGCCGTGGGTGTTTTTGATGTTTCCCACATGGGGGAATTTTTGGTTTCCGGAAAACATGCACTGGAACTTCTTCAAAAAGTGTGTTCCAATGACATTTCCAAATTGGTAGATGGAAAAGCGCAATACAATTGTATGCCGAATGAAAATGGCGGAATTGTTGATGATTTGATTGTATATCGATTTAATGAAGAAAAATATTTTTTGGTCGTCAATGCCTCGAATATCGAAAAGGATTGGGATTGGTTGTGCCATCACAATACAATGAATGCTACGCTTGCCGATTTGTCTGAAGAGTATTCTCTATTGGCGGTTCAAGGACCAAAAGCAGCGGAAGCAATGCAATCTCTGACTCAAGTCGATTTGAGCAATATGGATTTTTACAGTTTTCAAGTGGCAGAATTTGCAGGTGTTGAGCAGGTAATTATTTCTGCAACAGGATATACCGGAAGCGGAGGGTTTGAGATTTACATCAAAAATGAAAACGCGAAAACTGTATGGGATCGGGTAATGGAAGCCGGTGAAGCATACGGAATAAAACCTATTGGTTTGGCAGCACGTGATACATTACGACTCGAAATGGGTTATTGTTTGTACGGGAATGATATAGATGAAACCACCTCTCCTATTGAGGCAGGATTGGGATGGATCACCAAATTCACGAAGGACTTTATAAATTCGGAAGCAATTAAAAAATATAAGGAAGAAGGTCCTGCAAGAAAATTAATTGCATTCGAATTAAACGAACGTGGGATTCCAAGACAAGGGTATGAAATTGCTGATGCCGAGGGAAAAATTATTGGAAATGTGACTTCGGGAACAATGTCTCCCTCACTTGAAAAAGGAATTGGATTGGGTTATGTTTCGACTGAGTTTTCGGCGGTGGGAACTAACATTTTTATAAACGTGAGAAAAAATTCTATTCCGGCTACAGTGGTTAAACCACCATTTTATAAAGGATAGATTTGGAAAAAATACTGGTATTAGGGGCAAGCGGATTTATTGGAAATGCTTTGTACAGAGAACTTTTCCCCTATTTTGACACCCATGGTACATTTTCTTCGGAAAGCAATGCTTTTTCCAAAAACAAAAAATTCCACCAATGGGATATGGAACAGGAGAATATTGGTATTCTTCTGGAAAACATAAAACCGACGATTATCATTTCGGCTTTAAGAGGTAATTTCAACGCACAAATCCACGCCCATTTTTCGATAATCGATTATATTCTAAGGAATGATTGTAAACTGATTTTTCTTTCTTCTGCGAATGTTTTTGATGCTTTCACGAATTATCCTTCGTATGAATATGACAAAACCCTTTCGATGAGCATTTATGGGAAATTCAAGATTAAAATCGAAAATGCCTTGTTGCGACTTCAGAACCATAAATATGTCATTGTGAGATTACCAATGGTTTTTGGTGCGAATTCCCCACGGGTTTTGGAAATAAAAGACGCCCTGAAAAATAAGGAAGCGATTGAAGTTTTTCCGAATGTTGTAATCAATGCGACCACAATAACACGATTAACACAACAAATCCATTATTTGATCAACAGGAACAAAAAAGGAGTTTTCCATCTCGGCAGTAATGATGTGGTTCACCAAAAAGATTTATTGATTGATATTTGTACAGTGCTGGGCAATGAAAAACCATTGCTCAAAAACATATATGAATCAAATTACGACCGGTATCTGGCTGTGCTTCCGAAGGATAATTTACTTCCGAAGAACCTACAGTTGAAAATTGAAGATGTTGTAAATGAGTCGATTAAATAAATCTTACTTTTTTAAAATAAAAAAATCAGGGCATCTTGTTTTCAGCTTTGATTTTACCTAATTTAACAGACCTATAAACAGAAAAAAGACAAACATGAAGGCACTGGACGAACAAGAAATAAGATCACAATTGGAGGATCTGGAAGGATGGGAATATTTGGATGGAAGTATTCACACTACATTCGAATTTAAAAACTTCAAAGAAGCATTTTCGGTCATGACGCGAATTGCTTTTGAAGCGGAAGCGTTAAACCACCATCCCGAGTGGAGCAATGTTTACAACGAACTATCCATTTACCTGAACACCCATGATGCAGGTGGTGTAACTGTGAAAGACTTTGAACTTGCCCATGCAATCGAAAAAATAGTTGAATCAGGTGAATAAAATGGCAGAAAAAATTAAAATAGAATTCTTTTTCAATTAAGAGAAGCTGTTTATTTTTACGCCACATTTTAAAAATTATGGGAAGAGCATTCGAATTTAGGAAAGCACGAAAAATGAAAAGATGGTCAGCAATGGCCAAAGCTTTTACAAGAATAGGAAAAGACATTGTCATGGCCGTTAAAGAAGGCGGTCCTGATCCCGATTCAAACGCGCGTTTGCGGGCGGTAATCCAGAACGCAAAAAGCGTGAACATGCCAAAAGACAATGTTGAACGTGCAATAAAAAGAGCAAGCGATAAAAGTCAAGGCGACTATAAAATTGTTCTTTTTGAAGGTTACGCCCCACATGGAATTGCTGTTTTGGTAGAAACCGCGACCGATAATAACAATCGTACCGTTGCCAATGTGCGGTCCCACTTTAATAAGTGTGATGGCAATTTAGGAACTTCCGGTTCGGTTGAATTTATGTTCGACCATACCTGTAATTTTAAAATCGCTTCGGAAGGCATTGACATGGAAGAGCTTGAACTGGAACTTATTGATTACGGTGTTGAAGAAATGTTCAAAGACGAGGAAGAAGACGCAATTGTTCTCTACGCTCCTTTTGAAAGTTTTGGTGCTTTGCAGAAAGAACTCGAAAGCAGGAATTTGGAGATTATCTCCTCAGGATTTGAAAGAATTCCCCAAGTAACCAAACAACTCTCTCCCGAAGAAGCAGCCGATGTTGAGAAGCTACTCGAAAAACTGGAAGAAGATGATGATGTACAGAATGTATACCATACCATGGAGGAATAAAAAGGGCTCGTTCCTGCCGAAAATAAGAACTGTCATTCTGATCGAAGCGTAGCGGAGTGAAGAATCTTCGTGTTTGAAACAGGATTTTCCCAAGTAAGAGATTCCTCCTTCCGTCGGAATGACAATCCTTCAGTCTCATTCAGAACGAAACGATCATAAAACCTGTCATCAGAACGCAGCGATAGTAGAGTGAAGAATCTTTGTGTTTGAAGCCAGATTTTCCCAAATAAGAGATTCCTCCTTCTGTCGGAATGACAATCTTTTAGTCTCATTCAGAACAAAACGATAATAAAACTTGTCATCAGAACGCAGCGTAGCGGAGTGAAGAATCTATGAGTTAGAAACAGAATTTTCCTAATTTAAAGCTTTCCCCATCTATCGGAAATGAAAAATAATTTACTCTATTTTCCGATGGAAATATTTGCCTTTTCTGCGTTTCTTCTCTTCTTCCAATAAAGAAAGCTCCCTTCCCGTTTGTCCCTGAACCGAAGTATTTTCCTGCGCCCTTCTTATTAAATAAGGCACCACTTCTTTTACCGGACCAAAAGGAACTAATTTCGCTACGTTATATTCCATTTTGGCTAGATTGTAACTAATATGGTCACTCATGCCATATAGCTGGGAAAACCAAACCCTATTATCATTCTTTTCAATGCCTTTTTCTTCCATTAGTTGCATGGCCAAGTAATTACTCACTTCGTTATGAGTTCCTATGAAAATGGAAATTTCGTTGAGATTACTTAAGATATATGTCAGCACTGCGTTGAAATTAACATCGGTTGCTTCCTTGTTTTCGCAGATGGGTGAAGGATAACCTTTCCTTTTTGCTCTCGCATCTTCTTTTTCCATGTACGCACCCCGAACAATTTTAGCTCCGATTTTAAATCCTCTATCAATACCTTTTTGGTGAAGCATTTTTAAATATTGGAGCCGGTCCCATCGGTAACATTGAATTGTATTGAAAATCAGGGGCTTTTCCTTGTTGTATTTTTCCATCATTCTTTCAACAATCTCGTCGACAGCATTTTGAATCCAACTTTCTTCCGCGTCAACCAGTAATCTAACATTGTTTTTCGCAGCAACGGCACACATTTTTTCGACCCTTTCTACGATTTTTCCCCATTTCACTTCTTCCTCATCGGTAAGTTGTTCTTTTTCAGAAACTTTTTGCCAAATCGCGAATTCGCCGATTCCTGTAGGCTTAAAAACTGCAAATGGCAATTCTTCTCTTTTGGAAATAAATTTTACAATATTTACTTTTTTCTGCAATGCAGCATTCAATTCCTCTTCTTGATTGTTTCCTTCAACCGAATAATCCAGAATACTATGGAGGTTTCTGGAATACATCATTTCGATGACCGGAATACAATCTTGCTCAGTTACTCCGCCACAAAACTGATTAAAAATGGTCTTTTTAATCAGTCCTTCAACAGGTAATCCAAGTTTTAGGGCAAATGTGGTTAAACCCGTTCCAATTTTAACCATTGTCGGATTTTTTATCATTCTAAAAAGAAAAAGTCCGCGCTCTATATCTGCATTGGTTTTAAGACTAAAAGCCGTCTTTGTATCGTTAAAAATTCGTGATGTGATCATATAAAATTATTGGTGCACAAAGATACTTATTGGGCATTGATTTTTTTTAGAATATTCTGCTTATTTTCGGGCTCTCAAGAAGAAAAATGATGAAATCTTTTAATTCAGTTTCAGCTAAAGGAACAGTGGTTTTTAACGACAGTGCCTACAATACATTGGCAGATTTTTTAACTGAAAAAAAACCGGGTAAAACCTTTGTTGTTGTTGACACCAATACACATGAATTTTGCCTTCCACGTTTTCTTTCACAAGTTTATGGTTTGCAGGATTCGGAAATTATAGAAATTGATCCGGGTGAAGCCCACAAAAACATAGAAACCTGCATGGGGTTATGGAGTGTTTTATCAGAACTTGGAGCCGACAGAAACAGCTTAGTTATCAACCTCGGTGGAGGTGTTATCTCTGATATTGGAGGTTTTATTGCTTCCACATATATGCGGGGAATTTCATATATCAATGTTCCTACTTCATTATTGGGTATGGTGGATGCTGCCATTGGTGGAAAAAACGGGGTGAGTCTGGGAAATTTGAAAAACCAAATTGGCGTTGTAAATCCTGCGGAATTTGTCATGATCGACCTTCAATTTTTGCAAAGCTTACCACAAAAAGAATTTAGAAGCGGTCTCGCGGAAGTTTTGAAGCACGGACTCATTCACGATGAAAAATATTGGGGAAAATCCAAGAGCATTTCCAATTTTACTTCTGATCAGTTAGAAGAAGTTGTTCGGGAATCGGTTGCAATTAAAGATTCTATTGTCAATAACGACCCAAAGGAAAAAGGTCTTCGGAAAACGTTGAATTTCGGTCATACCATTGGTCATGCCATTGAATCTTTTCATTTGGAAAACAGCGGAACCGAAAAAATTTTACATGGTGAGGCCGTAGCCGCTGGAATGGTAATGGCTTGTTATATTTCGACGGAAACGGAAGGTTTTCCGAAGGAAAAATTAAAAGATGTAACGGAAGTTGTTTTGTCCATTTTCGGAAAAATACCCTTGGAAAAAGAGGATGACAAAAAAATTCTGGAAATAATGAAATTTGATAAGAAAAATTCCAACGGAAAAATTAATTTCGTGCTCTTAAAAAATATCGGTTCTCCCGTCATAGATTGTAATGTTTCAAAACAAATTATTTTCGACGCATTTGACTACTACAGGAAAGCTTAGGTATTTAGGAATGAATTTTTAAAATATTATATTTAATTTAATATTACCGAAAACTAAAATTGCTATTTTCGTTACTATTGCAAATGAAATCTGCCCTTTTTATGAAAAGAATTATTGTTGACTACAAAAAACTTACCCCAGAAATTTTAAGTCTTCTTGTCGAGAAATACCCTGATGGTTATGATGATGACCAAATTATTTCTTTCAAGAACGCGAAAAATGAAACTGTTGATGCTATTGAAGTTAGAACTGCCGATACCGTTTATTTAGTAAAAGTGAGTACCAGATTGGAAAATACAATGGCCAATTATGACGAAGACGATTATGATGATGCTGATTTTAACGAGCCAATTGTTGAAATTCCCGAAAAAGATAATAACGTAGACCTTGAGACGGATGACGACGATGATGATGACATGGATACCGATGGGGATTCACAGGATTCAGACGAGGAAGAAGATATTTAATATAAGGTTGCAAATTAAAAAAGGGAACAATATTGTTCCCTTTTTTAGTTTGTTAAAACTGATACTTTACGCGTGTTGGCGCTCATGTTTTCCTTCTTTGATTTCCTCAATAAGTTTTTTATTGAAGGCCGGTAAATCTTCAGGGCTTCTGCTGGTTACAAATCCTTGATCGACAACCACTTCTTTGTCTTCCCATTTTCCACCTGCGTTAATAACATCATCCTTTATAGAATGAAAAGAAGTCATTTTCCTATCCTTTACCACACCTGCACTTATGAGAACCCACGGGGCATGACAAATTGCTCCTACCGGTTTTTTACTTTTAAAAAAATCTTTCACAAAGTTTAAGGCTGGTTCTTCCCTTCTTAATTTATCGGGATTGATAACACCTCCCGGGATCATTAGTGCATCATAATCATTTGCTGAAGCTTCTTTTACGGTCCGATCAACATTTATTTCAGACGCCCAATTTCCTTTTTCCCATCCTTTTATTTTTCCAGACTCCAAACTTACAATGTCGACTTGAAAGCCTTCCTCCTCCATACTTTCTTTTGGCGATCTCAGTTCACTGTCTTCAAAACCGTTTGTTGCCAATATTGCTACTTTTTTCATCTTTAATTTCTTTTTTAGTTACGTTACAACAATGTAAAAAGGAATTAAATACTTGATTATTAAAGGAGTGGTAAATTAATTGGGAAGCGTGTTAAATGATTATGAGTCAGGTGGCCGCATCGGAATCTTTATCCGGATTACTTCTTAATTCGTCGATAACTTCTTTTTCTTCCTTCACCTGCATTTTTTTATTTCTCAATTCTTCCAATTCCTTATAAATTGCCGGTTCTGCATTTTTAGTTGGAACCACTTTTTCATTTTTAAAAAGTGCGTACTGAACGGTAAATTCGGCTCCGAAGAAAACAATTAGACAACTGTAATAAACCCAAAGAAGAATAATGATAATTGAAGAAGCTGCTCCATACATAGCTCCAGGATTACTTTGTTCAAAATAAATCCCCAAAATAAACTCTCCGAGCAAAAAGAAAAAGGTGGTTACAGAAGCGCCAACGAAAGCAATTTTCCACCGGAGTTTTACATCGGGGAGGATTTTAAAAATTGCCGCTGTTAAACTTGTGATGGCAAAAAATGAGATAATAAAATTAAAGACATAAAGTAAAAAACTTCCTATTCCTGGTATTAATTGCTGGATAACATCGCCCAAAGCGTTAAGCAGTGTAGACAAAACGAGGGAAATCATAAGCAATAATCCCAAAACCAAGATCATTCCAAAAGAAACCAATCTATTGATCAATGTTCTGAGAAAATTTTCTTTCTTTTCAGCTACATTCCAAACATTGTTCAATGCCATTTTAAGTTGAAAGAAAACACCCGTAGCGGCAAACAATAAAACACCTAATCCAATTATTGTTGTCCAAATGGATCCTTCTTGAACACGGGCATTGACCAAAATATTTTCGACATCTCGAGAAACTTCAGAACCGATGTATTCTCCCAGTTTGTCTGTAACTTTTCCTTGAATAGCTTCTTCACCGAAAAATTTTCCGGCAATTGTGACCACGATAACCAAAAGAGATGGGAAAGAGAATAACGCGTAGTACGAAATAGTTGCACTTCGGGCATAAGAATCATTTCTGTTCCAACTGATGAAACTCTTCTTTAATATATCCCAGTTATTTTTAAAAAACCGCTTCATGACTTAAGATAACGTTCCTCAATGATTTTGAGATGATGAAGTTCATGGCCTGCAAGAATAAAACCTATGGCCCCTACGGAAATTTCTTTGGCATTTGCAATACCAGTTAGTTTTAGCGTTTCATGAGAAAAGTTTTTAAATAAGGAAATAGTTGCATTTCTCACATGTAAATATTCTTCCAATAGATCGTGAATAGCTATCATGTTTGCATTGGACGCGGTCGCAAAATCATTTTCATTGAATCCTTCCAATTCGGTTCTGTCTCTTCTGGCAATCCGTAAAGCTCTGTAAGCAAGGATTCTTTCCGTATCTACAAGATGAAGAAGGATTTCTTTGGGAGTCCATTTAGCTTCGGCATATGAAAACATCAATTTATCTGTGGGAATACTTTTAAAGTAAGTTGTTGTTTCTTGTTTTCCTTGCTCCAACAGCCTTAGTAAACCAATGTTTTTTGGTAAAACCTTTAAATAGTTTTCAAAAAAACCGTCGTATTCAGCAGAATTTAAATTTTCAATTGTCATTGTTCAGAATATAAAAATGAAGATATAAAAAAACCCTTTAAAGCAAGGAAGCTCTAAAGGGTTTTGTCATAATTTTAGGAATTTACAAATCCTTAAAAATAGAATGCATCAAACGTTTTTTGTCATTTAAGCTTTCTTCGAGGGAAATCATTGTTTCCGTTCTGTAAACGCCATCAATATCGTCAAGCATGAAAATCACCTCTTTTGCATGTTTGGTATCTTTCGCTCTAATTTTACAAAAAATATTGAATTTACCTGTTGTAACATGTGCAACAGTCACAAAAGGAATTTCATTTATTCTCTGTAATACAAAAGTGGTCTGCGAAGTCTTTTCTAGGAAAATACCTACATACGCAATAAAGGCATATCCCAGTTTTTCATAATTCAGCGATAAAGACGAACCCGTAATAATTCCGGCATCTTCCATTTTTTTCACCCTAACATGCACAGTTCCAGCGGATATTTTCATTTTTTTCGCGATATCTGTAAACGGTGTCCTTGTGTTATCAATCAACATATCAAGGATCTGGTGATCTATGTCGTCTAACTTATATTTAGCCATTTATTAATAAATTTGAGTTTAACGCAAAAATACTAATTAATCTTTGAAAAGTTTAGCATGCTTCGCAAATTTATTCTGCTTTTAATGATAATATTTTATCATTTAGAAAAATTGTTTCCACAGGATCTCCAATTTTTAAGGATTTATTTTCCATCGACTTCATTTCTCGATATTCTGCATCAATTTCCCGATGAGCGTATTTGTTGATTTTTTCGTTTATTTCTTCCACGATAGGAATAAAATCAATTTTTTGGCCGTTCAGTACCTCTTTGAATTGGATTCCGTATTGAAGGGTTTTTTCTTCGGAACTGACATTTCGAATAATGATATCATAAAATAATTTTTGGTTTTCGGGAATAGCCAGATAATCCGCTATGTCACATTCTGAATAACCTCCTGAAGCTATATTTTTTAAAGTGGAAAGAATAGAGAGCGCAACATATTTTCTGGTTTCCTCTCTTTGATAATCATGTGGGTAATGACCAGCTTCAAAAAGAATGGTCGGAATATCCATACTCATAAATGTATCGCCGGTACAATTTTCATTGTAGGCGTCATCGTATCTTCCGATGCTCTGGTTTAAATCTGATTTTAAATCGGTTTGTATGCTCGCAATCACTTGCATAGCAATCTTACGGGAATGATTGACAGCTCTTGTTTCATCACTTGCCGGTGCTAAAAAAGAAAGTGTTGCAGGAATATTGCGAGAGCCCGCGCTGTAAATACTTCGTTGATCATGAAGGTTTAAGCAAAAATCTGGAGAAAAGGTATTTAGCACTTTTCTTAAAACCCAACTTTCTATTTCTGAAAGCTTCTTCGCGTCACGGTTCAAATCGATTTGATTGGCATTTTCACGGGTATAAAGAAAGGCAGCATCAGGATTTAAAATCGGAATGATTTTTATGGTACATCGCTCCAAAATTTCATTTGCATTAGGATTCCTTCCAATTAAATAATTGAATACATCAAAACAGGCCTTTGTTGTTGTAGTTTCATTTCCGTGCATTTGAGACCAAGCAAGTACTTTTACCGGTCCGTTGCCAATTTCCACGGAAATTATTTTCTCACCCATAACAGATAATCCTTCCTCAGAAATTTTAAATGCCTTTTTAAGTTTTTCCAATTCCGGAAATATATGCGCATTGTGAATATACCGACCAGAAAGAGAAGGGTTTTTTATTTGTAAATAATCCTTTAAAAAAGATTCCCCAAAATTCGAATGATCTTCCATGTTCACAAAAGTAAACAATACAGAATTTACAAGTGTGAACACATTAATTACATCCCTTTGTTTCCATGTGTAAACAATAGTTTATCCGCTCCTCTGAATTATTCGGAATCATTCCAAGATATATTCTCATAACATATATTGTATTGATTATTAGTAATTTATGTATCACTTCTTGATGTGTTTATTTAACAATGAATAGATCAATACAAAGTTTCTGAAGCATTATAAAGATATATTTATTACATTTGTAAACATTAGGAATCTTGATAAATGTTTACAATGGTGAACAACGAACAATTTGCTAAAAGACTCAGTGAGATCATCAATTATTACGATTTATCCGCGGCTTCTTTTGCCGATAAAATAGAAGTCGGCCGTTCTTCGATCTCTCATATTTTGAGTGGAAGGAACAAACCAAGTTTGGATTTTGTGCTAAAGATTGTTTCCACCTTTCCGGAGGTCGAACTTTATTGGTTACTAAATGGCAAAGGTGATTTTCCGAAAAACAAAAATGAAAATTCCCCTACTCCAATTGATGTCAAAAAATCGCAGTTTCATTCTGATCTTTTTTCCGAATCTGAAAAAATTCCGCAGCAAGTAGAAAAAATGGAATCTACAGGAAATAAAAGAATTCAAAGGGTGGTTATTTTCTATAATGATGGTACTTTTGATGCCTACGAAGAAAATCATTAATTGGCGTACTGATGAGAACAAAATTGCTCCCTATCCTCCTAATTGCTTTTACTTTTGTGGGTTGCTATAAACAGGAGAGAAACTGCAACAAATTTAGAACTGGAAAATTCACTTTTGAATCTTATCTGGACGGAGAACTGCAAAAAACCACTTTCGTACGTAACGATTCTATTGAAATCGATTTTTTTCAGGGGAAAAGTGATACCGCATCAATCCGATGGATCAATAATTGTGAATACATTCTTACAAATCTCAATCCGAAGAATATGGCTCAAAAAAAGCCACTTCATATAAAAATTCTAACCACGGATGGAAATTCTTACGTTTTTGAATACGGCCTCGTGGGAGAGACTGAAAAACAAAAAGGAACTATTGTAAAAGTGGA
>DASSWB010000131.1:0-9969 GCA_035705495.1 Salinimicrobium sp.
ACTTTAACCCAAAAGCCCATATTCTGACACTTCTAGGTGAAGAACTTATAAAAAGTCCAGTAATGGCTATTTATGAATTGGTCAAGAACAGCTATGATGCTGATTCAAAAAAAGTTGATGTTTATTTTAGAGATATTGAAAATGCGGAAAATGCAGCAATAATAATTGAAGATGACGGCACTGGCATGACCAATGAAATTATTGAAGACGTTTGGTTAGAGCCAGGATCTGATTTCAGAAAACCTGTCAACTCAAAGACTGGATTGAGAGAAATTACCAAATCTCCTTTATATAAAAGAATTCCTATGGGAGAAAAAGGGGTTGGTCGGTTTGCAGTACATAAATTGGGCAGCAAAATCCTTTTAATAACAAGACCTCTACTGATAGAAGTAGATAAAACTACAAATGAAATAAAAAGTAAAACACTGGCTGATTATGAGATACAACTTTATATTAATTGGAAAGATTTCAGCCAATCAAAACATCTTTCTGATATTCCAATAAAATGGAAGGTTAAAAAAGATTTTAAAGAATTTAGGTTTAAAAAAAACAGCGGAACGTATATACATCTGAGTGGTCTCAAAGAATCTTGGACTAAAGGTATGGCTAGGCAATTAAAGGGACAAAGTTTATCTATGCTATCCCCTAAAGTCAATGAAGAATCCTTTAAAATCAATTTAAACTTTGATAATCAGTGGATAGTTGATTTCCCAACTGCCGATAAAATATTGGAAGACGCACCTTATAAAATTACCGCCTTTATTGATGGCAAATATAATTTAGATTTCGAATACGACTTTTCTCTTAAAAATAACGAGAAAATTGGTAGCAGAAAAATCATTAATGATCAAAATTACAATAAAAACCTCAAAGGAGATATCAGAAGTAAATTTAATGCTGATTTAGAAAAAAAAGAATTTGACAAAGAATCTATAAATAATCTTTTAACTGAGTTTGATGCAAATGAATTACCCTTTGGGAATCTAATATTCGAGTTTTACTCATTTGACCTAGATTCGGCTTCAATGCGCGATTACACGGATAATCCCTACGCGTTAAAAAATATATTAAAAGAACATTCCGGCATCAAGGTTTTCAAAGGAGATATGAGAGTTTATGATTACGGTGAACCTGGGATAGACTGGTTAGGATTAGATTTAAAACGTGTTCAGAACAAAGAATGGTTTTCCAATAACCAGAATATTGGATACGTTTTTTTAGATCCTGAAACATCTGGAGCACTTATTGAAAAAACAAATCGAGAAGGCTTTATTAATAATGCAGCGTCATCATTATTTATTCTTGTTTTAGAAAAAATCCTTACAGAATTCAAAGCCACCAGATCATCCGATAGAAATAAATGGCTGAAATTCAATCAAAAAGAAACAAGCAATTTGTTTGATAGTAAAATTAATGCTTTCAAGACAATTGTAGAAGACACTAGCCTTGGTGAAGAAGAAAGAAAACAATTGTTACTTTCTGAAGCTAAGAAGCTAGAAGATAAATATGAAGAAGACAAAAATACTTTATTAATACCTGCCGGTGTTGGAATGACTGCTTCTGTTGCTTTACATGAAATAGAAAAACTTGTTCCTAGGATGGAAGAAACTGTAAAGTCCAATCCTATTAAAATTGAAACAATTACGGATCAAGTTGATGAATTAAAGCAATACACAGAAGGTATCATATCTGTTTTAAGAAAAGGAGGTAATAAACCGATAGATATAAAAGATTCTATATTCAGGTCATTTTCTAATTACAAGCTAAAATTATCAAATCGAAAAATAGATTACTCGATTGATATTGAGGAGGACATAGACTTCATTAAATGCGATAAAAGGTATTTTATCACCATGATTATGAATATTATAGACAACAGTATTTATTGGTTAAACACTTTATATAAAAAGGATAAACTTATTTTTGTAAAAGCATTCAAGAATGATTCCTATGTCCATATAATAATTGCTGATAATGGACCTGGGTTCAAGGATGATATTACAGATTTAATTCGTCCATTTTTTTCAAGAAAAGATGATGGAATTGGAATTGGAATGTATTTAATTGATACAATAATGATGAAGTATGGTAAGTTTAATATTATCACCAGCAAAGAGGAGATGGAGGCAAGAGGCATTCCTGATATTTATACAGGAGCAGTGGTTGAATTAGTCTTTAATAAAAATCAGGAATAATGCTAACATTTGAACCCAACGTAGTTGTAATTGACGATAAACAAGATGAAATTCAAGGAATTCTTGACATATATAGAGAGCAAGGTGTCGGTTGTAAATTCTGTAATGCGGATCTTTACGAAGGTGATGGCATGCCTGATAAACCATACTCTGACGTTAATCTTATTTTTTTAGACCTATTCTTTTCTGAAGCTAAGTTTGATGCTGAACTATGTTCAAATTGGGTACAGTCTATTGTGCCTGAAAAATCATTTTATGTACTAATTATTTGGTCAAAAGATCCTGCAAACGCGGATGAAGTTTTATCTGAATTAAAAAAGTTAAATCGGTTACCTTTTACAGTGTTGGTGAAAAATAAAACGGACTTTCCATTAGATGACGGCTCCAAATATGACTATTCAAAATTGTTCCAAGAAATAACTGACGATGTGAACAATATTCCTTCTTTAGCCGAAATTGGCACATGGAAAAAATGCATAAAAGGAGCTAGTAATATTATCATTGGCAACTTATCAAAAAACAATGATCCTATTTTATTCAACGCTAAACTTCAAAAAATAATAGTCGGTCATGGTGGCACATCATTACGGGAAAACAAAGATGATAAATACAAAAGAAGGGTTTTATTTGATGCTCTTGATCAAGTTCTAATATCTAATACTAGAAATTCATTTGCAACGACCGAAATAAATCAAATCAACAAGGATCACCTCTATTCTCTAAAATCGGACACTTCAGCAGAAATTGACAAGGAACTGAATAGCTGGTTCCATTTTAAAATTCAAGACGAAATCCCAAAAGATTCCATTTTACCAGGTTTAATCTGTGCAAACAATCATTCTTTCTTTAGGAAAATATATTCAATAATAGATGACACTAAGTTATTTAAGCGTTTCGAAAAACAAGTGGGTGATGGAATTGAAGTGAAAGATATTGTTTTAGTATTAACAAGACCTTGTGACATTGCTCAAGGAAAATTTGGCAAAAACATAAAATTAGTAAGTGGCGTACTTATTAAAAATCCATGTAGAATAGTTTCTGGTAAGAAAAAAGGAGATATAGATTTTAACGGAAGTTTACCTGATTCTACTAAGGTTTTTGATCATTTACATTTTGATTCAATAGATCATGATATCGTTTTTATCTTTGATTTCCGTTACGTCTTTTCAGTTCCTGAGAAAATTTTTATCGACAAATTTGACAACATTAAAATATTTAATAAAGAACTGCTTTCTGAAATGCAAGTAGAATATAGTAGCTATTCGAGTAGATTAGGAATTACTCAAATTATATAACTATCCAATAATGTATTGATCTAAAATTTTCTAATTAAATAATGTCTAAATCCAATAACTGGACAAAAGAAGAAACTATTGTAGCTTTTAATGTGTATTGCAAAATACCATTCAAAAGTAGCAGTAAATCTCACCCCACTGTTATAAAATATGCCGATATCATCGGCAGGTCTCCATCTGCCTTAAATATGAAAATTGGAAATTTCGGCAGACTTGATCCCGAGTTGAAAAAGAAAGGCATAACTGGTTTGATCCATGGTAGCAAACTTGAAGAAGTAGTCTGGCATGAATTCAATGGAAACTGGGAGAAATTAGCTTTTGAAAGTGAAGAATTGATCGCCAATTTTCAAAATAAAAAAATCGAAGAAATTGATATTGAAAATTTTCCAGAAGGAAGAGAAAGAGAAACAACTATCAAGGCAAGGGTAAACCAGAGTTTTTTCAGAAGTACGATTTTATCATCTTACAATTTGAAATGTTGTATTACTGGACTTTCAATTCCTGATTTATTAGTTGCCAGTCATATAAAACCTTGGGCAAAGGATAAAGAAAACAGAACAAATCCCCACAACGGATTATGTTTAAATTCAATTCATGACAAAGCTTTTGATAAAGGATTCATAACAGTCACACCAGATTTCAAAATAAAGGTCTCAAAGTATTTTGAGGATTTGTCAGAAGAAAAAGCTGTTAATAATTTCTTTTTAAAATATGATAGTCAGAATATCATTAAACCGGAGCGATTTTTGCCTTCAAAAGAATTTCTAGATTATCATTACCATGAAATTTTTATAAAATGATTGCAAACGTTTATCCATATAAAAGCTTAGGTAACCAAATAATTATTTCCAACGGGAATAATGAAGTAGCCGTACCTAATGATGTGTTTTTTCAGAAATTTAAAAATTCTGGATTTGAATTAAAATATCTTCTGGGAAACAATCCGACAATATTCGATGATAGTGAAAGCTCTAATATTATCTACAAAATCACCGATCATAACAACGTTTCAATCACCGACGAACATTTAAAGGAAATAAACTCCATAACATCTCGACACAAATATATTAGCCGTCTGGCGAAATTAATGGAACTAGGTTACAATGTTGATTTTTATGATTTTGAAGATAGCACCTTCAAATTAAATTTAAAAGTAATCGATAGCGATTTACCTGAAATTATAGCACATATTGTAAAAGACAAATACATTAGCAGAACAAGTAAAATCAGTGAGGTAATAGAAAGATTAACAGAAGAAAATCCAATGAATTATGACCAAAGTCAAGGTCATAAATTTTACGAATATAGATTGGTGAATTTCTTGGTCGAGGCTGCTCTTGGTATGACCTCAAAATCAGTATGGTCTGGAAAGTACGATATCGTAGGTGGAATAATCATCGTAAAACCTAATTCTGAAATTCTGTGTTACCATATGATTGATTTTAATAAGTTTAAACAGTATTTGAAAAATTCTTCTAGACTTGATAATCCGTCGGGTACCAAAATGGGCTATGGTTTTGTTTATCGAGAAGGAACCGATTCTTTCATAAAACTGAATTTTCAAATAAAGGCGTAGTTATCAGACAACAACTCTCGCACGTTGCAAATCATCACAAAAATTGGTTTACGGATTTGATCTAAAATGTCTATTCCCTCAATTTAAAAAGAACAAAAAACCCTCCAATAGACAAAACCTTTTCCCCAATTGAAACAAACTTTCTGCAACTCTTTCAAATAAATCGCAATCGGCTTAACTTGCCGTCCTATCAAGAATTAAAGATTATGAAAGAGCAAAAAGTGCTAAACTATATTGAAGATGTATTGAAAAATATGCCAACAGACTGGTTGAAACTCACCACCCACCGATTGGATATTTACAACGAACAATTGGCCAAAACCCAGTTTCTAGAGCAGTTTGAAGATTTATATAAAGAAAATAATTCCAAGACTTCGGCATTAAGTGGTTTGCCCACAGCATTCGATTATGTTCGTTTGGGTCATCCGTTGTCCTGTATTTTGGAATGGACAATTGCCAAGCTGAATAATATAAATGCAGATCATGTTATCGGTTTTTCTTCAAAAACAATTCCTGTTCTGGCGGTGCTAAGAAAGAATTTATTGAATCAAAAAAATACACGAATCTTATATACTGGTGAACTTCCAAAAACTTTTGATTTGGAAACAGTGAAACGTGTTTACGGTTACAATTTTGAAATCAAAAAAGTTGAGAATATTGATGAGGTTTCCGAGTTTGACGGCAGTACGATTTTCTTTTCACAACAAGATGAAATAGATGATTTCGACCTTTCGTCAAACATCGACTTTTTCGTGAGTGCGCATCCGCAACTCGGAAGTATTTTAGTGGTCAATGGCGAACAAAACAAAGATTATATTTCAGCTATTCAGCATGTGCGAAGAAGGGAAACCATCGCAATGACACCAGCCGATTCCCATACGGCTTTGCAAATGTTGATAGGGAAAACAGCAGTTGTTCAGGAGAAAAGTGATGTAGCAACAAACAAAGCAAGTGTAATCGATTCAATCCACAAGATTACCGCTACAAATTCAAAAGCGGTTATTGCTTCTTCCGGCTTATCCATGCAATACCCAATCATGATGGGACTCATTGACGCGGCATTGGAAAAACACAAAGGAAAAGACATCAAATTCATTGTTCCTCCAAATTGTTACGGCGGAACAAACGATCAGGCAAGACGGGTTGCAGCCTCGGTTGAAAATGTGGAAATCGTGGATCTGCTCGTTGATGGCAATCATAATATGGTTCAAAGTATTGATGCGATCTTGGATCAAGTGGCCAAGGAAGATGCTGTTCCTTACATTATCGCTGAAATTCCCACCAACCCGAGAGTTGAGGTTCCTGATATGGAAAAATTAAGGGAGGCTTTAAGTAAAACCCGCAAAACTGCAACGGGAGGAATTGCCATCGATCCTGTTTTTATTTTAGATCAAACCTTTTGCCCCAATATTCAATTTTTGAGTAATGATGCAATACTTTCATCAATCAAGACGATTTCTTACGTGAGCGGATCGAAATTTCCGAGTGGCGGAAAATGTACGGCCGGATATTGTGTCGCCAACGAAAAGGCCGAAAATTTGATGTCGAAAATTGAAAAACACCTCAAGCTTACCGACAATGAGGCAACAGATCTTCAAATTGAAATCTTGGCAAAACAACTGCCTTCCATGAATCAGCGGATCAAAGATGCTTATAAAAATACGCGTGAGTTTGTAAATTTCATCAGGGAAACATTGCCTGAGGCAAAAATCAATTTTGTTTCCGAAGAATTGGCGCAACAAGGATTTACGCCTTCTGTTTTTTCACTGGATCTTCCAACCAAAGGAAATACGCATGAAGAAAGAGAAACTTATAAAAGGGATTTGAACAGTAAATTGATTCATTTAATGATCACCGAAATCCCGCATGAAAGTAAATATTGCGTGAGTTACGGGCAGTTGAAAGGCTGTTACTGGACAATACCTGCAACATCTACACAAGGAACCACAAAAGAAACCGACAAAGATTACATCGCTCGGGTTTCCGTATCACCAGATTTGGATCTTGAACATCACAAAAAAGTCTTTTTGGATTTTGTAAAACAGATCTAATTGTTGGGAAAGATAATGCTACATCTAGAGCGGACTTCCTCAAGCCTACAGAAGGGAATTGAGGAAGCCGCTTTAAATGTTGGGAAATTACTCTTGTTTGTCTTCATTGATCTCCGTCATCACTTCTCCGAATAATTTAGCCGATTTTAACCGATCTTCGATAGAATATGCTGTAGATACTGCGATAAGTTCATCCACTCCTGTTTCGTCAAGAAATGCCTGAATCTGTTTCTTTACCGTCTGCTTGCTTCCCACAAAAGAGAATTTCAGCATTTGGTTCACAGCAGGATGTTTCAACATTTCTTGTAATTCCCCCGTCATTTCTGTTGGCGGGTGTAATGGATCTCTGGATCCCGTTAAGACACCTACAAACATTCTGATTAAGCTGGTGAATATCATTTCTGCTTCTTCATCGGTATCTGCGATATAAACATTTATCCCAGCCATGGTATAGGGTTGATTTAAAAATTCAGAAGGCTGAAATTCCTGCTCATAAATTCTTAAAGCATTATAAATATGTGTTGATGCAAAGTGGCTGGCAAAAGCATAAGGCAATCCTTCTTTTGCCGCTAAATGCGCACTATCTGTACTCGATCCCAATATATAAAGTGGTACATCTGTACCTTCCGCAATGGTCGCCCTGACTTTTGAATTTTTATTTTCTGAAGAAAAATAATTTTGAATTTTCTTTACTTCCTGCGGAAATGAGTGCGCCGCCTGCATAAAATCTGAACGTATGGCCTGAGCGGTTTGAGGATCTGTGCCTGGCGCCCTACCGAGACCTAAATCAATTCGACC
This sequence comes from Salinimicrobium sp., assembly GCA_035705495.1. Lineage (GTDB taxonomy): Bacteria > Bacteroidota > Bacteroidia > Flavobacteriales > Flavobacteriaceae > DASSWB01. The sequence goes on from DASSWB010000131.1 coordinate 7,916, forward strand.
GGGATATAAATGAGCAAGCGTTCCAAACTGTTCAGCTATAATTAGGGGAGAGTGATTGGGAAGCATGATACCACCCGAACCTACCCTAATAGTATTGGTGTTTTCCGCAACGTAACCGATAAGTACGGAGGTAGCGCTGCTGCCAATATTATCCGAGTTATGATGTTCGGCAAACCAAATGCGTTCGTAATTAGAAGCTTCCGCTTCTTTTGCCAATGTTAAAGAATCGTTTAAGGTCTGTTTTATAGTGTTCCCTTGAGAAACCATTGCAAGTTCTAAAATAGAATATGCTATTTTTTGTTTTTTCATAGATCTTAATTTAAAGATTTTATTTCTATTTATTCCACTATTAAAGTCATTTCGAAGCGCTCAAAAGTTAGAGGAATACAGCTAAAAAAATCTATTGCAAAGCTAAGAAATTCTACTTTCCTTTGTATAGTACTTTCTAAAAGGAAAGCAAGTTTCTGAATCGAAGACCTATGGCGGCAAAAAAAGCATATAAATGTTGTCTTGACACGGTAAAGCCCGTGCGGGATGCATTGGATGTAATTAACGGCAAATGGAAATTGCCTATCATTATCTCTATTTCTAATGGCAATGATCGATTTACTGATATACAAGAAAGTATTCCTGGAATTTCCCCGAAAGTTTTAGCCAAGGAACTAAAAGATCTTGAACAGCATCAATTGATAAAGCGAACGGTAATAGAAGATTATCCGGTCAAGATATTATATAAACCGGAAACTTATGCGGATACTTTAACACCAATTATTTACGCCCTACAAGACTGGGGTTTAAATCACAGAAGGAAACTTTTTGATAAGCATTGAACGTAAACAAAGTCTTGTAAAAAGGTAAAATTAAATTCTGAAAAATTTACAGTAACTTTTACCATTTACTTTTATCTTAGAAGCACCAATAAATTCAATTTTTTTAAATGAAAAAATTACTCTCCGCAGTTTTGATGCTTTCGTTATTTCTTTCCTGCAATGTTTCCGTGGAAGGACCAGATTTCAGCGAAACTTCAGAAACAGAAAATTCAAAAGATAGCATTCCAAACTTCGGAATTGTAATCCACGGTGGCGCTGGTTCTATTCGGGAAGGAAGTTTGAGCGATTCCATGGAAAATGCCTATAAATTGAAATTGGAAGAAGCGATTAGAACAGGTCACGAGATTTTGGCAAACGGCGGAACGGCAGTTGAGGCGGTTCAAAGAACTATTAATGTCATGGAAGATTCGCCACTTTTCAATTCTGCAAAAGGCGCCGTTTTGACAAACAAAGGAACCGTTGCTTTGGATGCTTCCATCATGGATGGCGAAACATTGAACGCAGGTGCAGTTGCTGGAGTAAATACCGTGAAAAATCCGATAAATCTTGCTTACGAAGTCATGGTAAATTCACCGCACGTGATGCTTTCTGGCGATGGCGCAGAGGAATTTGCCCAAGAACGCGGACTCGAAATAGTGGATCCCAATTATTTTTATACCGAAAAAAGCTTCAATACGCTTCAACGCGTAAAGGAAGCGGAAGAAGCAAAAAAAGCAGACAAGAAAATTGGTTTTTATGATTCGGCCATCAAAGATTCAAAATTCGGAACCGTGGGTTGCGTGGCTTTGGACAAACACGGAAACCTAGCCGCCGGAACCTCAACGGGCGGAATGACGAACAAAAAATGGGATCGGATTGGCGATTCTCCAATAATCGGCGCCGGTACTTATGCAAACAACAAAACCTGCGCGGTGAGCAGTACAGGCTGGGGAGAATATTTTATTCGCGGCGTTGTTGCCTATGATATTTCAGCAATGATGGAATATAAAGGAATGAGCTTGGAAGCAGCCGCAAAAGAAGTCATTCAGAAAAAATTACCCGCTCTAGGTGGAGACGGCGGAATTATTGCCATTGATCACGAAGGAAATATTGCAATGGAATTCAACACCCCAGGAATGTTCCGCGCCACCATGAACGCAAATGGCGAATTGACGATTGGAATGTATGGGGAATGATTTTTTTACGTCATTCTGAACGAGCGATAGCGGAGTGAAAGAATCTCAA
>DASSWB010000132.1:0-5430 GCA_035705495.1 Salinimicrobium sp.
TTCCGTCGATTATAATTTCCTTTTCGTGCATTATTTGAATTTTTCAATGTTCAAACTTACCGGCTTAACGGCCTGTTCAATTAAATTTCTTCGGTTTTCATATTGCGGTGGGAGTTTTAAAGCTTCTCCCAATTTGTCCGGCGCTTCATCGACTGCGAATCCCGGAACTGAAGTGGCAACTTCAAACAAAACGCCTCCCGGTTCCCTGAAATAAATCGATTCAAAATATTGCCGATCCAACACGGGTGTTGGTCCCAATCCAATGCTGCTAATTTTTTCCCGAACCCGCAACTGTGTTTCTCGATTTGCAGTGTTAAAGGCCAAATGATGAATTGTTCCCCCGCCTCCCAGTCCGTTCAATTTATCGGGTGTGATCAAAATATCCACGTAATTTCCGGGCGCATCACTTGGCGCAAAACGAAAACGATTGTCTTTTTCTTCAATGAGTTGATGATCTAGAACTTTTAAAACCTCAGCAGTTTTTTCCAAAGTTTCCGCCCAAATTTCGACACTATAAAAACCTTTAATGGAATGCTCCTGCGGAATGGCACCGTAGGTAAATCCGTTGCGATTGTCTTTATCCGTAAAAATAATTTCCAATCCGAGTCCGTCGGGATCTTCAAAATAAATAGATTTTTCATTTTGAAAATTTTCCTTTTCAGATTGATAAGGAATCATGAATTTTTCAAAACGGGATTTCCAATAATCAACCGAAGCTAAAGGTGCGGAAAAAGCGGTGACGTTCAACATTCCTTTTCCTTTTCGCCCCCTTCGAATCCCTTCATAAGGAAAAAAAGTCATGATACTTCCGGGATTTCCAACTTCATCAGCATAATAAAAATGATATACATCGGGCGCATCAAAATTCACGGTTTTCTTCACCAAACGAAGCCCGAGGACACCAGTATAAAAATCTAAATTCCGCTGCGGCTCACCCGCCAAAGCAGTGACGTGATGGATTCCTGTGATCAATTTTTCCATAGCTCAATTTTTACTAAAGATACAGATGTTTTACCGCGATTTCAAACACCTCTTTCTGCGGAATTTTTTCGAAATGACTTTCCTTTTCAACTTTTTGGCTTTAAAACTTTCAACTTATTTATCTTTACCGCACAATAGCAAAAAATGGAAATCCCGAAAGGAAAGAAAGTTTATTTCTCCAGCGACAATCATTTGGGTGCGCCAACTCCGGAAGAAAGCAAACCGCGTGAAGAGAAATTCGTGGCTTGGTTGAACGAGGTAAAAGAAGATGCCGCTGCCATTTTTCTATTGGGGGATTTATTCGATTTTTGGTTTGAATACAAATATGTAGTACCGAAAGGTTTCGTGCGGGTTTTGGGCAAACTGGCTGAAATCCGCGACAGAGGAATTCCGATTTATTTTTTCGTCGGAAATCACGATTTATGGATGGGCGATTATTTTGAAAAAGAGCTGAATATTCCCGTTTACCACGAGCCTAAGGAATTTATTTTCAACAATAAAAAATTCCTGATTGGTCACGGTGACGGTTTGGGTCCTGGAGACAAAGGCTATAAACGGATGAAAAAAGTGTTCACGAATCCATTTTCAAAGTGGTTGTACAGATGGCTTCATCCCGATTTGGGCGTGCCATTGGCGCAGCATCTTTCGGTAAAAAACAAACTGATTTCAGGTGATGAAGATGCTAAATTTTTAGGCGAAGAAAATGAATGGCTCGTACAATATTGCAAACGAAAACTGGAACAAAATCACTATGATTATTTCCTTTTCGGTCACCGACATTTACCTATGGAAATAGATTTGAAAAACAACTCAAAATACATCAACCTCGGCGATTGGATTACGCATTATACTTATGGGGAGTTTGATGGGGAGAAGATGGAATTAAAATCTTTTAAATAGTTTTTCAAACTTGAAAAAAACGAATTAACCAAGCAATACTTTATATCGTTTCTTTTAATTTCTCCGGATTTTGTCAAACATCAAAAACGTTTGCTATTTCGATTAAATTCGAGTTGTAGTTTATTCGGTAGACAATTTTATATCTTTTAAAAACCAGATATCTAAATTGTGTTTTTCGTTCTTTTAAACTGATTTCTTTTTGTCCGATTTCGGGATGTTTTTCCAAAGAAATCGTTGTATCGACAATTCCATTTATTAACTTTTGGGCAACTTTTTTTCCTGCTTTAACTCTATAGTAGCTGTAAATATCGTTTAGTTTATCCTCCGCGAGTTGTAGCCAATAAACCTCTAATCCCATTTTTGGATTTTCGCTTTTAGATCGGCTGCCTTTATCATTCGTCCATTTGCAGAGTCCTCCATGGCTTGGTCTATTTCAGAATTGTATTCGTCCATACTCATCGGCTTCAGGTTTTTTTCAATTAGTTCAGCTTTTCTTTTTCGCAATAAGTTCTCTAGTACGCTAACGATTTCCTCGTTTTGCAGTCGTAAGAATTCTTGAACGAACGAAATTTTTCGGGCTTCTAAATCCATTTATTATAGCTTTATTCAAAGATAGGAAATTATCAATTTCAGAGCCAAACTTTGGAAAGGTAAAAATAATAGATTTGAAACAACATACATCAACCTTGGCGATTGGATTATGCATTATACTTATGGGGAGTTTGATGGTGAGAAGATGGAATTAAAATCTTTTTAAATAGGATTTTTAGAACTGAAAAATTACTGCGCATTCACATCCTTCAAATTCAGCTGAAGCGAAACGTTTCCATTCCATTCATTTTCGTCGATGCAATAAACGGCTTTGATTTTCTTTTTGTTCTGAAGCAATTCGCATTTACTTCCAAGATTAAATCCGATGGCATTGATGCTGAATTTTTTGTTTTCAAAAATTTGTTCCAATCTACATTTAAGATGCAAATCATCACCACCAACACATTTCGCATAACCCGAATCCTTTAAATTCTGCGTCATGAAAATCGGTGCCATATTTCCAGGGCCAAAAGGTGCGAATTGTTTTAAAATACGGTGGAATTTTGGGGTGATATCCGAAAGATTAATTTCCGCATCAATCGAGATTTCAGGAGTTAAAAGATTTTTGTCTATACTTTCCGCAACAACTTCTTCAAATTTCTTTTTAAAGTTTTCATACTGCGCTTCCAACAAAGTCAGTCCCGCAGCATATTTATGTCCGCCAAATTGTTCAATATGTTCACTACAGGAATCCAAAGCATTATAAACATCAAAACCTTTAACCGACCGTGCCGAAGCTGCCAGTTTCTCTCCACTTTTCGTGAAAACCAGTGTCGGACGATAATAAGTTTCGGTCAGTCTTGAGGCAACAATTCCGATCACGCCTTTGTGCCAATTCTCCTGATAAACAACAGTTGTGAAACGTTCCTGTTCCTCAAGGTTTTCAATTTGCAGCAACGCTTCGGCGGTAATTGATTTGTCGGCATCTTTTCTATCTGAATTATAAACCTCGATAGCAGCAGCAAGTTGTTTGGCAACTTCCAAATTCTCTTCCGTCAGCAATTCCACAGCATGCAGACCATGTTTCATTCTTCCGGCGGCATTAATCCGCGGGGCGATGATAAAAACCACGTCTGTAATTGTAAGTTCCTTTTTGTTCAGCTGATCAATAATCGCTTTAAAACCAGGTCTTGGCGAAGAATTGATTGTTTTTAAGCCGTAATAGGCCAAAATCCGGTTTTCACCTGTAATCGGAACAATATCGGCCCCAATTGCCGTTGCCACCAAATCCAAATAAGGGAAAAGCGTTTCGAGCGGCTCATTTTTTCGGATTGAAAAAGCCTGCAATAATTTAAATCCGACGCCACAACCGCAAAGTTCCTTGTACGGATAATCGCAATCTTCACGCTTTGGATCAAGAACTGCCACGGCTTTCGGTATTTCAGCACCGGGGCGGTGGTGGTCACAAATAATAAAATCAATGTTTTTTTCTGAAGCATAATTGACTTTATCAATCGCTTTTATGCCACAGTCGAGCGCAATAATGAGGGAAATTTCGTTGTCGGCCGCAAAATCAATTCCTTGAAAAGAAATTCCGTAGCCTTCGTCATATCGATCTGGAATATAGGTACAAATATTTGGGTAAAACCTTTTTAGATAAGAAGAAACCAAAGCGACGCTGGTGGTTCCATCCACGTCATAATCGCCATAAACCATAATGTTCTCACCGGAAGCCATTGCTTTTTCAATTCGAAAAATAGCAGCGTCCATGTCTTTCATTAAAAATGGATCATGTAAATCCTTGAGCGACGGACGAAAGAATTTTTTGGCCTCCTCAAAAGTTTCAATACCGCGCTGAGCCAAAAGTGAAGCAATGGGAATCTCAACATTCAATTCTGTGGAAAGACGGGCAACAATTTCGGGGTTAGGTTTTGGTTTTAATTTCCAGCGGGTCATGCTACGAAATTAATCATAAACAAAAATTAATTTTACGGTTAAACCTGAAATTTTTAGAAATATTTTTTCACTATCAAAACCCACATTATTACTAGCGAATTGACAAATTATGAACATCTATTCAAAGAAAAATATAATAATACCGAAAATTTTTTATCAATAAATTATTTGTTAATTTATTAGATTCGATATATTAGCAAATCAATTTTCGTAAAATCTTATGAATTCAAAACATTTTTACCTGCTTTTTGTATTCTTTTTTACTTCTTATTCATATTCACAAGTTGGGATTGGCACCCTCACTCCCGCAGAAAATGCCTTACTGGAAGTTGCATCTGATTCTCAGGGAATTCTGATTCCGAGAATGACCAAAGCGCAACGAGATGCCATAACTGTAAATTCCGAAAGTGAAGGTCTCTTGATTTATCAAACTGATGATGCCGAAGGTTTCTATTTTTATAACGGCTCAACTTGGAGTGCAATAAATCCAGCATCAATGGTTGGGCATTGGTCCCCTTCAGGTGACGATATTTACAACAACAATGCACAGTACGTAGGAATTGGAACGGGAACGGCCATAACTGCTCCTTTGCATGTGAAAAGTAACGGTGGTACTTCTTCAGAAACCGAAATTGTAGAATTATATAAAAATGATTTTTCGTCAGGTATTGGCAGCACTAGTGGAAATGGATGTGATTGGATATTATCTTCTGGAGAAGCTGTGAATAATGCAAATTGCAATCCTGATACAGATCAAGTTTTGACTGAAGGATCGTTTGCACCAACAACAACAAGCATTGAAATTTCCTTTGATTATAGTTTTCATACAGGTGATGGTATTGACTTTTTTAATGCTGTTTTGTTTAACCTTAACACGAACAGTATTGAAGCGACCTTGGTTCCTGATGAGGATACAGATATCACTACTTCTTTTTCCGGATCAATTACTGTTACAGCAACAAACAATTATGAGCTGAGGTTCCAACATAAAGCGAAAAAAAACAAGGGGGGTTACGCAACATTAGATAATATTTTAGTAACCGAAGAAACTGTAACGGTGGT
>DASSWB010000133.1:0-7035 GCA_035705495.1 Salinimicrobium sp.
ATCGGCGTGAAGTATGGTCATTGGAATCCCATGTTTTTATTGTATAAAGTTACACTAAATGGAAAAAATATAGGTGTTACCTATTACTATTTATATTATAAACTTTTTAATTTTAACCTGTTTTACAAAAATGATAATAACAATGATTTCTTCTTATAAAAAATTGTCTGCTTTTGGGTAAAAAGTTGAGAAAGAGATCTCGCCTTCCTTTACAATTTCAGTTTTATCCTTAAACTCTATGTAAAGTGCCGGAATGAATTGTGCTGTCATTCAGAACGAAGCGTAGCGGAGTGAAGAATCTATGGATTAGAAGCAGAATTCCTCTACGCCAGAGATTCCTCCTTCGTCGGAATGACAATTGTGCTGTTATTCTGAACACAGCGGTCTCTTTTTTTCGGGGCAGCGATTGCAGCGGCATCTTTTTTGTTTTGCGGCTTTTTCGGCCGCTTTTTAAAACAAAAAAATACAGCGGAAAGCGCGGTGCTTGCAGCCCCCCTAAAAATTCAAAATCAGTTTTGCAATGCTGAAATAAATCAGGATCCCGAAAATATCATTGCTGGTGGTGATAAACGGACCTGTTGCCATTGCTGGATCAATGCCGAATTTATCGAGGATAATGGGCACAAAAGTCCCGATGAGCGAGGCGATGATAATTACGGAAACCAGCGAAACGCCAATAGTGAGGCCGAAAAGAAAATCGAAACCGAGCAAAAAGATGCCGCCAACAATGAGTAAAAGTGCCAGTGCCAATCCGTTGAAAAGACTTAAGAGGATTTCTTTGATGAGTCGGTTGAAAAGTGAACCACGCAGACTTTTGTTTGCCAAACCCTGCAAAACAATGGCCGACGATTGAACGCCAACGTTTCCAGCCATTGCGGCGATGAGCGGCACGAAAAAGAACAGTGCGGCGTGTTCCTGCATTGCGGCATCGAAAGTGCCCAGAACGCTCACACTGATAAATCCGCCCAAAAGTGCCAAAACCAACCACGGCAACCGTGCGCGGGTCAAGTCCCAAATGCTGTCATCGGCTTCCACATCCTGGGAAATACCCGCCGCCATTTGGTAATCACGATCGGCTTCATCGACAATGAAATCCACGATATCATCAATCGTTACGCGACCCACCAATCGTCCCATTTCATCAACCACTGGAATGGCTTCCAAATCATATTTTTGCATGATTCGGGCAACTTCCTCACCGGGTGTGTTGACGCTTACATAATCGACTTTTGGAATATAAATATCGCTGATCTGCGCTTTACTGGGTGCGGTGAGCAAATCCTTTAGGGACAAACGGCCTTTTAATTTGTTTTTGTCGTCAACCACATAAATGGAATGTACGCGCGTAACGTTTTCGGCCTGGGCGCGCATTTCGGTCACACAGCCGGTTACGTTCCAGTTTTCATTGACTTTCACAAGTTCTTTTGCCATCAAACCACCCGCGGAATCTTCGTCGTAACGCAGCAGTTCCACAATGTTTTCGGCGTGCTCTTCATCGAGCATTTGCTCAATTACTTCTTGTTTTCGCTCTTCGGAAAGTTCGGCAATGATATCGGCCGCGTCATCAGTGTCCATTTCCTGAAGTTCCTCGGCAATTTCTTTGGCCGATAGATTCTCAAGAATACGTTCCCGCACATCCTCTTCCAGTTCAATAAAAGCTTCGGAAGTCGTTTCCTTGTCCAGTAATTTGAACAGGTAAGTGGCGTGATCTATATCGAGTTCATTGACAACTTCAGCGACATCGGCAAAATGGACATCACCAAAAATCCCCTTTAATTCCGCATCGTTTTTTTCATCGATGAGAATTTCGATTCTTTCAATGAGTTCATCGCTGATTTGAAACTGCATAAGGCTGAATTTTTAGCGTAAGGTCTATAAATTGTGCCGTGCTAAGTTGCTCCGGACGCCGCCCAAAGATACTATCTTCTGTAATAATTTCGGGAAGATTGAAAATTTTTAAAGAATTTTTTAGGGTTTTCCTTCTCTGTTGAAATGCGGTTTTTACAATTCTGAAAAACAAACTTTCATCACAGGCCAAATGATATTCCTTTTTTCGGGTCAATTTCAAAACGCCGCTATCGACTTTTGGAGGCGGATTGAAAACCGACGGCGGCACCGTAAAAAGATATTCGGCTTCATAAAATGCTTGTACCAAAACCGATAAAATTCCGTAGGTTTTGCTGCCTTCTTTTTCACAAATTCGTTGTGCGACCTCCTTTTGGAACATCCCTGAAAATTCAGGAACCAGTTCTCTTATTTCCAATGTTTTAAAAACAATTTGAGAAGAAATATTATAAGGAAAATTACCAATGATGGCGAATTGTTCCTCGCCAAAAATCTGCTTTACATCATACTTCAAAAAATCCTCACTGTGGATTTTATTTTCCAACTTCGGATAATGTTCTTGAAGATAAGCAACACTTTCGGTGTCAATTTCCACTACATGAACATTTCGGTCTTCGGCGAACAAATATTTTGTAAGTACACCCATTCCCGGACCAATTTCCAACACATTTTTATAATTTGAAAAAGACAAGGTTTCAGCTATTTTTTGTGCAATGTTTTCATCTTTTAAAAAATGTTGACCCAAGTGTTTTTTGGCCCGGACATTTCCCTCTTCCGTGTTTTCACGTTTTGTGAATTTGTCTTTGTAACTGTTCTTTTTAAAGTCTTTTTTCATGGGTATTCGATGTGATTTTTGGTCGAAATTTGCAGGCTCACACGGCTCTCGACTTTGCTCGAAGTGACAAAAAATTATTTGAAACTTTTAGGTTGAGGCTGAAAATTCTCCTACCACTTCCATTTCTGTACGAAAAGCCACGAATTTTCCTTCAAACTTTTTGCTTTTACCTCTCAGTGATGCAGCGTTTTCTTCATAATATGCATCCAACATTGCTTTACTTTCCGTTGTGTATTGAACCGAATATGTAATTCCGCCCATTTGCTCTTCTACCATAACCCTCGTCATTATTGCTTTTGAAAATTTACCGGTGGAAAGCATTTCGGGAATGTGTTCGTCTCGCATCCATTCCAACCAATCATCGTGAGCGTCTTCTTCAATATTGATGGTTACGTTATAAATATACATAGGCCTGGTTTTTTAGTTTATGATGTCTCCGCGTAACTGTCGGAAGGCTTTTTGCGCTTCCACAAAAAAGATGCTATCGGAATGGTTGAATATGATTTCTTCATACAGCGCTTTTGACTTTTCCGGCTGACCGAGTTTGTGTTCGTACAAATTTGCCAATGCAAAAAGAGCGTCATCCATTAAAATACTTTCAGAATGCTCGGCAATTATTTGCTCGTAAACCTCTCTGGCCAAATCAAATTTTTGCTTTTCGGAATAAATTTCGCCCAACCTCAATAGCGCATCGTCATTGATTTCATCCTGCGGAAACTGTGCAAGAATCTCTTTTAACAAAGCAATGGCTTCATCTTCCTTTTTTTGAAAACCAAAAAGATCGGCTTTGGCGAACATTTTTAAAGCAGTTTGAGTACTGTCTTCCGCGGAATTGTCACTAATTAGCAAACTCAATTCCATTGCATCATTGGCAATGAGTTGAGAGGTGGAGGTTTTCAAAACATCGAGCTGTGTTTTTGCCCATTCAAAATCACCTTTGTAATAACTGGTTTTCGCGACTCTAAATCGGGCGTTTTGTGCCAGAATATCATTTTTGACCAGGCCTTGGACTTGGGAATAATAAATCAGCGCTTGATTGAATTCATTGTTCAAAACCAAAATATCCCCCAAAGCCATTTTCAAAGCCGCTTCTTTAAAAGCATCATTGATTCCGTTAAGTTGTTTCCGAAGAAGTTGAATAGCTTCTTCCTTTCTTTTCATTTTGAAAGCCAGAAAATTGGCAAAATCGATTTGTAGGGAAAGTGTTTCTTCGCCGTATCCATATTGATTGAAAAGATCCAGATATTCATTTTCGATTTTTGAAAAGTCCTCTACCGAAACAGTATTGGTTTTAATATTCAATAATTCTTGATGTGCTTCAATTTTAAGCTGCGGATTTGTTGATTCTTCAATAATATAATTCAGGATTTCGGTTGCCGTTGCAAAATCACCTTCTTCTTTTGAAATGATCGCCAATCCAATAATATTGTCAAATCCTTCCTGTTTTCTTTTGAAAATCGCCTTCTCTTGGATAAAAGCTTTTTTATATTCCTTCTGCTGAACAAAAAGCCAACTCAGCATTTCATTCATTTGAATATTTTGTGTGGACTGCAACTTCTTTAAAAGTAGATTTTTAAAAATAACATTGGCTTCATTTGAAGGATCTTCCGTCAGAAATTGATTGAAATATCTACTGACAATATTGAAATACCCCGGATTTTTCTCCAGCAGATCAATATAATTGCTGAACATTTTTTCAATTTGCCCCAGTTCACCGTATAATCTTGCCAATTGTGTTTGGAAACCGAGATCGTCATTTGCCTCCATTCCCATTTCGTAGGCGGCAATTGCTTCTTCCAAAAGCACATATTTCTGAAAGGTTTTTGCAATCATAAAAGCGTAATTCGGTCGAATGGTCGCCGCTTTTAATGCTTCTGCATAAAACTTTTCTGCTTCTTCTTGATTTTTTTGGAGTTCAAAATTATGTCCCAATTCAACCAACAGTTGAGGATAATTTGAAGTCGAATTTAATTTTTCGCGAATCAGCTCTTCAGCATTCGAATATTTTTCAAGCTCTTGTAAAGTGCCCACAACTTCATAGAAATATTTAAAACTTTCACCAGAATCTTTATAAAGCTTCTCGTAAATGTTGAGTGCTTTTTTATATTCCCCTTGCTCAAAATAATTTTTTGCCAATTCCTCCGATTGCGCGTAAGAAGCGGCAGAAACCAGAAAACAAAGCGAAATGAAAAATATTCGTAAATTGTTCATAATCCGTAAATATAGCAAAACACTTGCTATTTTTTATTCCCAAAAAAAGCTTGTTTTTGACAACCGAAACAATCCTGTTCCCGCAAATTCAATAAAAAAGAAACTATCGAATTATGCGCTACTAATCAATAATATCAAATCCGGTATACGGAATTAAAACTTCAGGGATTTTTATTCCTTTTGAAGTTTGGTAGTTTTCCAAAATTGCCGCCAAAACACGTGGCAAGGCCAAAGAACTTCCGTTTAAAGTGTGAACGAGTTGCTTGCTACCGTCGTTTGATTTGTACCGCAATTTCAACCGGTTTGCTTGAAAAGTTTCAAAATTGGAAACCGAACTAATTTCCAACCATTTATCCTGAGCAGTTGAGAAAACCTCAAAATCATAGGTGAGTGCGGAAGTGAATCCCAAATCGCCACCACATAATCTTAAGATTCGGTATGGCAATTTCAGTTCCTTCAAAATTTCTTTCACGTGATCCACCATTTCATCCAAAGCTGCATAAGAATTTTCCGGTTTTTCTATGCGCACGATTTCAACTTTATCAAACTGGTGCAAACGGTTCAATCCGCGTACGTGTGCGCCGTAAGAACCTGCTTCACGTCGGAAACACGGCGTGTAACCAGTGCAGTGGATTGGCAAATCATTTTCTGAAAGCATTTCTCCACGAAACATATTTGTAATAGGCACTTCCGATGTGGGAATCAAGTATAAATCATCTTCCCCAACGTGGTACATTTGTCCTTCTTTGTCGGGCAACTGGCCTGTTCCATAACCTGAAGCTTCATTGACCAAAAGCGGAACCTGAAATTCCGTGTAACCGGCAGCTGTGTTTTTATCCAGAAAATAAGCAATCAACGCACGTTGTAACCGCGCCCCTTTTCCTTTATACACAGGAAAACCGGCACCGGTAATTTTATTTCCGAGCTCAAAATCGATTAAATCGTATTTTTTTGCCAATTCCCAATGCGGAATTGATCCTGCTTCCAAAACAGGGATTTCCCCAGCTTTGAAAATTTCTTCATTGTCGTCTTCCGAAACGCCTGCAGGTACAATTTCATTTGGAACATTCGGAATATTATACAGCTGTTTTTCCAAGGCTTCAGAAGTTTCATTTAACCTTTCTGAAAGCAATTTGGATTTCTCTTTTAATTGCGCCGTTTTTTCTTTTAAAATATTCGCTTTGGATTGTTCCCCCGATTGAAATAATTTTCCTATTTCCTTTGATAATTTATTCGATTCCGCCAAAGTTTCATCCAATTCTGTTTGCGTTGAACGACGTGTTTCGTCAAGATTCAGAATTTCATCAAAAATTGCTTCAGCATTGAAATTTCGCTTTTTCAAAGCTTGAATGTAAGCATCTTTATGCGCGCGTATATTGGCTATTTGTAACATAAAAAGGAATTTATAATCGGTGTGGTTTTTTCTTTTTAAAAAAACAAAAGTACGAAAGCAATATTAACTATTCTTCCAAAGATGAAGGTAAAATCCAATCGTGGTGGGAAAAATGTTTCCATTCTTCCGCGGCCAAATCAACTTTGGAATTTATGAGTTGTTTGGAAGGTTTTCCGTTGATGCTTACCCAGCAGGTAACATAAACTCCAACTGCTTTGCCCTTCTTTTCAAATTCCTTTTCCAAGTACTGCGCAAATTGCCAAATCACATCAGGTTTGGTGCTTGCGGCTCGTATTTGTACGCTGGTCAAATAATCACTTTTATCAATTACAATTTTTTCGCCAGTGGCTTTATCTATTACTTTATAGACTGCAATCCCACTTTTTGACCGAAGCATCATTCGCCAACTTAATCGGTGTCCTTCTTCCGTCCAGAGCACATCGTCTTTAAAAAACCAATGTCTGAGCGGAAGTGAAATTTGCACCACAAACCACAGACTTAAAAATGCGATGAGGATTTTTTTATACTTCGAAATTGTTATTTCACTTCCATCGTAATGCGGTTTATTCGAGAGGAATAAATTGTTTATTTTTTGAGTTGGAAAAAAGAAAACGGTGAACCCCAATGCCAAATACGGGAATATTCCGATTTGAAAAACGAAACTGTTGAAGAGGTGAAAAAAAATAGCGGCGATAAAAGCGAAGGTTCTCGTTTTTTTCCAAAGTAAAAAAGGGATAATCAGCAAATCGAA
>DASSWB010000134.1:0-23444 GCA_035705495.1 Salinimicrobium sp.
TCACAAGAAACAACGTAAGAATGCCATCCGCTGTCCAGATATTCATTAAATGGAATACTGAACCGGAAATATCCGTCTTTCATGGTTCGGGTTCTGACTTCAATTTTTTTAAAATTCAGAATGACTTCCGCATTTCCTATGGGTTTTATGTTGAACATTCTCAGAACGGAAAAAGCATGTTTAAATCCCGCGGCCTCTATCAAATATTTATCAGGGGCCAATGTTTTGAAAACATGTCCAAAAACTACCAATTCTTGATCATTCACATAACCACGGTATAATTTTAAATCTAATTTTTGATCCGGTTTCAACCTATTTACACTTTATTTAACCTTCATTTCTATACAAAATACTTAATTTTAAAGACAACTAAAAATGTGATGCAAGTAACACAGCAAATTCTATTGGTTGTAAATCCGGTTTCGGCACATAAAGATAAAACGGAAATTGTTAAGAGTATCAAATCATTGGTCCGTTTGCAGGGGAAAGACGTTCTATTTTACAGAACTACTGGCAAAGATGATAAGATAAAAGTGCGGGAATTAATTGAAAAAAATCAAAATATAGAACGCATTATTGCCATTGGTGGCGACGGAACTATAAAATTAATTGCTGAGGCCATGACCATTTCATCAATTCCCATGGGTATTGTTCCTATGGGTTCGTCCAATGCCATGGCCGTTAATTTGGGGATTTCTTTGGATGTAAGAGAAGCAATAAAAACCGCCTTTGGAAATGCTTTTATTATAATTGACAGCATACAAATAGACGGGGAATTGTGTTTGCACATGAGCGACTTCGGATTAAATGCGGCACTGATAAAAAACTATGAAGAATCCAAGTTTAGGGGAAAAATTGGTTATTTGCTGCAATCCATTCCTACATTGCTGAAAAGCGATTATCCCTATTCATTCACTGTAAAGACGGGTGATGAAGAAATTAATGAAGACGGCGTTTTATTGGTAATTGCAAACGCGCAAAAATACGGTACGGGCGCCAATGTGAATCCGAAGGGAAAACTCAATGACCAATTTTACGAAATTTTGATATTCAAGAGTTTGAATGCAATGGAAATTTTAAAAACACTGCGGAACGAGGAAGCTTTAGACCCCAATTTTGTGAAGACAATTTCTGTGAAAGAAGCAAAGATTATATGCAAAAACCCGGTTCATTTTCAGATAGACGGGGAATATCGGGGAGAGAAAGATTATATTGAAACCAGTCTGTCAAAACAGCGATACAGAATTGCCATACCAATGAAGAATAAATGAACTACCTCAATGCAAGCAGAGGGGCTATCAAATTCCAAAAAAAAAACAAATCCCAAATTCCCAAAGGAAAAAACGATGCAAGCATCGGGGAATTAAACCCTAAAAGATCAAAAATTATTGAACCCCAATTAGAAAAAACCAAAGATGAATTATTCAAAAGTTTCGTTTAAAAACAAAGAAGGCCATAATTTATCGGGTCGATTGGAATTGCCGCTAAATCAAGAGCCTCACAACTTTGCGCTGTTCGCACATTGTTTTACCTGCAATAAAAACTTCTTGGCTGTAACTAATATAAGTCGGGCGTTAACCGCCAATGGTTTTGGTGTTTTACGTTTCGATTTTACCGGACTGGGAGAAAGCGAAGGGGAATTTAAAGACACTAATTTCTCGGGAAACGTCGAAGATTTAATTGCTGCTGCCGATTTTTTAAGGGAGAAGCATAAAGCGCCGAGTTTATTGGTGGGACATTCCTTGGGAGGTGCAGCGGTGATTTTTGCTGCTCAAAGTTTACCAGAAGTAAAAGCAATTGCGACCATTGGCGCACCTTCAAATCCCATTCACGTGACGCATTTATTAAAAGAAGATATTGACGAAATAAATAGGAAAGGTCAAGCAACGGTTGATTTAAGTGGAAGGGAATTCACGATCAAAAAGCAATTTTTGGAAGATTTAAAAAAAGTATCGGTTAATGAAGTAATTGAAAATTTGAAAGCTTCCTTACTTGTGATGCATTCCCCTCAAGATTTTACCGTCGAAATAAAAAATGCAGAAGAAATTTATGTCGCAGCGAAACATCCAAAAAGTTTTATCTCTTTAGATGGCGCCGATCATTTGTTAAGCGATAAGAAAGATTCTTGGTACGCGGGAGAAGTGATTTCTCATTGGGCCGAACGTTATATTGAAATTCCGGAGAAAGAAAAAATCTCAAGTAAACACGAAGTTGCGGCCAATTTAGGAAATGAAGGGTTTACAACTCAAATCAAAGCAGGTGACCATTATTTTATGGCTGATGAGCCTACAAGTTTTGGAGGAAATAATCTTGGTCCGACGCCCTACGAACTCATTTCCGCAGGTTTGGCTGCCTGTACTTCAATGACACTTCAAATGTATGCCCGCAGAAAAGAATGGAAAGTAAAGAATATAGAAACACATGTGAATTACAACAAAAAACATGCGCAGGATTGTAAAAATTGTTCAAGTGAAGATGCGAAAATTGATCAATTTGAGTGTCTCATAGAAATAGAAGGCAACATAAGCGAAGAACAAAGAATGAAACTTCTTGAAATTGCTAAAAAATGCCCGGTTCATAAAACCCTGATTGGCAATATTAAAATAGAAACCTCCCTGAAACATCCTTGAAAACTTTGTATTCCCGTGTTAAGCTATACTTAATTTTTTCTGATGTTAAAAAAATCTCTTTATCTTAGCGAGAATTAACCAAAATTTTAAAATTATGAAGCATACTCAACTAGCTGCCGTATTATTTATGTCTCTTTGCCTTTTTAGTTGTAAAGAAGAAAACAAGGATACGGAAGTCATCACTACAACTGATGACACAGAAGTTAACTTCAATGAAGAGGAAAATCAAGAAGATAAAGAAATAACGGTTCAATTAGAACCGAAAAGCGATAGTAAGGTTTCGGGAACTGCCATGTTTACCCAAGAAAACGGAGCGGTTACTTTGACTGCAAAATTATCGGGTCTTAAAGAAGGAACGCACGCTATGCACCTTCATGAAAAAGGAGATTGTTCTGCAGCCGATGGTTCTTCTGCGGGCGGACATTGGAACCCAACTTTTGAAGATCACGGAGAATGGGGAGCTGATGAAGGTTATCACCGAGGAGATATTGGTAATTTTGAAGCCAATGCTGACGGAAATGCCGAATTTACTTTTTCTACCGATCAATGGTGTATAGGTTGTGATGATGAAAAAATGAATATTGTTGGCAAAGCGGTAATCGTTCATTCTGGTGTAGATGATTATACATCGCAGCCATCAGGAAATGCAGGTTCAAGAATTAGTTGTGGTGGAATAATTGAAGAAGGAAACAATACAAATGCCAACAACAATACGGCAACAGATACTACTACCACCAATTAATTTTACATATACATTTTTAAAATCCGCTGATTCTCATTTGAATTAGCGGATTTTTTATTTTTTATAAAAATGTGTCATGTGAGGCTCAAGCAAACTTATTATTATAAATTTGCCAAAAAATCAATATGAATCCTTCGGCATCGGGATGGATTAACAAACGTTTTCAGTTTCTGAACAATCAACTTTCTTCTTCAACTTGGAGTGAAGAAGCTATCTATCTGCAATTAAGAGAGAACGGGTTTGTTTACGGAACTTCTTTAAAAACGATTTACCGAAAAGACTCCACTTCCTTGAAATGGACCGAGGAAGAAATGACAAAAATCAACTTATTCGATGCATTGATGTTGATTTTTTTAAATTCGGAAAATAACCAAACAAAAGATTTTTTCTCCTCGGCAACCAAATTCTATGAACTTCTGAATATTAAAGAAGATGCGCTTTTTAGACTTCCGAAATTTAAATCCAGTAAAGAGGAATATCTGGAAAAAATCCTTCAAAATCGGATTCAGACAAACGAATCGGTTCTCAAGAGAAATTTCAGTCATTTATTAACGAATGCGTTCATTTTTATTGATGTTTTGGCATTTCGTGCTTTTTTGAACGGACAAAAAGATGTTTTTACCTATGCGTTACAGTTCGAAGCGGTGCTTTCAAACACAATTTACTTGGCATTGCAGCAAAAAGAAAAGAAAAAACATTATGACGAATTGTTGCTGAATCTTTTTGAAGCTTCCGTCCGCTACAATAAATTTTTGAAAAACGAAACACATCAGCTAAAGGATCTTGATTATACGAGTTACAACAATATTTTGGAAAAAAGATATTTGCTAGATTTATCTTGTCTGGCAGTTTGGGACGACGATCAAATCGATTTTAAAGAATCCCAATTTTTAACTGGATTAGGCAGGAAATTAAAAATCCAAAAATCAGTCGTTGTTGAATCATCCGTTTTCATGCATCGGTTCATTTCCGAACATAAAGAAGATATTTCCTATTTTCAAAAAAGCAATGCGGTTCAGCATTTTTACAGTCATACAAGAAACACGGTCAGTTTGTTGATTCTTCGAAACAAAAACCGACTGCTTCAAGAATTGACGGAAAGCAAAGAATTGATGGTGTTGCTCGGACAATCAACAATCAGGGAACTTTCTGAAAAAGAAAAACAAAAGGTCAAAACCCAACTCTTGGATGTTTGTAAAAGCATTCCCTCATTGGCCATTTTCCTACTTCCTGGAGGCGGAATCATGCTTCCACTTTTGGTTAAATTGATTCCCAGATTACTGCCTTCCGCGTTTAATGAAAATATGCGGGAAGAAGATTAACCAATCCATTGTTTAAAATCTTTTACCTTCTCCCGACTCACGATTAGCGGAAATCCTGGATTTACGTGAAGTTTCAACTCCAATCTTGAATTCGTGTAATTAATGATGTCTTTTATAGCCTTCAGCTTCACAATGCACTTTCTGTTGACCCTAAAAAATTCCTGTGGATTGATTTCCTTTTCCAAGGCTTCCAAGGAAGAATCCAGTAAATAATTCCTTCCTTCGAATGTACTTAGGTAGGTGCCTTTATTTTCAGAATAAAAAAAACAAATTTCAGAAGCTTCTACAAGTTTCAGATATTGCCCCACCTGAATGGAAAAACGTGTTTTAAAATTGGGTTCAAAAGCCTGTTTCATCAAATTCCGAAACTGCTGCACATTAATATTGTCACCAACTATTGATCTATTTTTTTCAAATTTTTGAATCGCGGTCTCAAGCTCTTCGTCATCAATTGGTTTCAATAAATAATCAATACTGTTCAGTTTAAAAGCCTTCAGCGCATATTCGTCATAAGCAGTCGTGAAAATACAAGCGGATTTTATATCAACTACATCAAATATTTCGAAAGAAAGTCCGTCACTCAACTGAATATCCAGAAAAATGACATCTGGATGCGGATTTTTCTGAAACCAAAAAATCGATTCTTCCACGGAAGAAAGGGACGCGACAACATTCACATTCTGTTTTTCCAACATACGATTAAGCCTTCTCGCCGAGGGCTTTTCATCTTCTATAATAACAGCATTAAACACGCCTACTCCCATTTTTGCTTACTTATTTTGTCTTCTTCCATTAATTGCTGGATTTTTCGTTCCTCCCAATTCTTTCCGAAGAACATGTTGGGTACAAAAACCGATGCCCAGTGCGCAAAAAGTCCGATTCCCCAGAAAAAGGCCGTGAAAAAATCGGCAAATTCAATTTTTTCATCACCTGAAATCTCTCCTCTCGATCCAACAAGAATGATTGCGGTATTTATAAAAAGGTAAACCAATAGATGTATATAGAAACCTTTAATGTCCTTCACCCGTTTTTTGGCAGCTTGGTATTTTACTTTGTTTTTGATATCTCTTTCCATTATTTCCAAGTTTTAAGTTCCTCTTCTTCTTGTTCCATGATTTCCCGTATTTTCTTTTCTTCCCATCTCACGCCGTATCCAAATACTGAGAAACCGTGAATGCTAAGACCTAATCCCCATCCCAACATTGGAAACCAAAACCATTGGAAATCCCAGTAAGTCACATAATTTATTACAAATAAAGCAGGTATTACGCAGCAATATGAAATTAGATGCCCGTAGAATTCCTTCAACTCTTTTACCCGTTGTTTTGCACGGAAATATGCATTCTCTTGATCTATCTGATTTTTTGTTTCCATAATTGAAATTTGTTTGGTTAATATTGGTAAACTGACTCTGAAGATTTTATTGTTCTCTTCAATATGAACATTCCGCTTGGTGATTATAGCATACCGATTGATAATATTTTCTAAACCAACTCCCTTTCGGTTTGAAAAAACTTCTTTTTTCTGAATATCATTTTCGACCACCAAATAACCATTTGATTCGTAAATTCTGATATTCAAAGGGCGTTTTGCACTTACTACATTGTGTTTCACGGTATTTTCCAAAAGAAGCTGCAATGACAGTGGTACCACTTTGGCTTCGGGATTGGATATATTCTCTGAAATTTCATAGAACACACTGTTCTCAAACCTCATTTTCAAAAGATTGATATAACTTACCGCAAACCTTAGTTCCTCCTCAACACTCACCAGTTCCTTATCTTTTTGCTCTAGAACATATCTATAAATTTTGGATAGTGAAGTAGTGAATTTTTGGGCGTGATCGGGGTTTTCTTCAATTAAAGAAGTGAGTACATTAAGACTATTGAACAAAAAATGTGGATCAATCTGATTTTTTAAACTTTCAAATTGAGCAGAAGCAGTTCCCGCAATAATTTTTTGCTCTTTTACTTTCTTCTCTTGATGAATCTTGTAAAACTCAAACGCGTGAAAAAACAGGGAGATAAAAAGCGTAATTAATATGGTGATAAAGTAAAACTGAAGATTTTCGGTTCTAAAAAATTCTTGATAATCAATTCCATCAATAAGAACACGATGAATCATTCGGATGATGAAAACTGTGAACAAACTAATAAAAACCGAACCCAACAATCCTATAAAAAATCGAAACCGACTTTTTTCAAGGAAGTTTGCTTTATGATTTATATAGTTGAAAAAATAGCCGTTTACAATACTAAGTGGCACACTGTACAAAATAAAAAAGCCAAAAACCGCCAATAATCTTAAATTGATAATCATCGGTTCCCCAGAAACGAACCTGAATAGTTGTTCCAGTAAAAAAAGAATTACGGCTATTAGCAATCCGACGCTTAAAACTTTGATAACATTCTTCATAAAAAATTACTTCTTCAACTGATGCTGCAATTTCAACAGAACAAAAATGCATAATTTGTTCAAATTGACTGAAATAATTTAAACTGGATTGTTAAAAATGAATGCTGAATCGTCAATTAGCAAAACCATATATCAAATTCCAAATTCGAAAAAATGAACTATGGTTGATCTACAACCACGTTTTTCTTTTTGAAAGGCCGAATTATCAAACGTGCAGCTTTATCGAAGTTAATGTAATTGTAAGTCCAGTTAAAGAACGTTACGATCCGGTTTCTAAATCCAACCAAAAACCACAGGTGGACGAACATCCAAATAAACCAAGCAATAAAACCACCGAATTTCAATTTTCCCAAATCGACCACAGCTTTGTTCCTTCCCACTGTTGCCATTGTACCTTTATCAAAGTACTCAAATGGAACAAGAGGTTTGTTCTTCAAGATCCTTTCAATATTCTTTGCGAGATGTTTTCCTTGCTGAATCGCTGGTTGTGCAACCATGGGGTGTCCTTTTGGATACTTCGCCGTTGCCATAAGCGCAATATCACCTACGGCAAAAATCGTTTCGTAACCTTCAACCTGGTTAAAAACATTGACTTTGTAGCGATTTGCTCTTTCTACCAAAGCAGTCGCATTTAATCCTTTTACAGGTGCTCCGGTCACTCCCGCCGCCCAAATAAAAGTGAAGGTCTTGAACTCCTTTTTTGTATTTGTTATGACTACTTCCCCATCGTACTCTTCCACCATGGTGTTCAAATGGATATCCACGCCTAGATTTCTCAGGAATTTTTCTGCCTTTTTCGAAGCATTTTCGCTCATAGGAGGCAAAACCCTTTCCATTCCCTCCAACAACTGAATTTTCATCTCGCTAGTGTCCAAATCCGGATAGTCATTTGGAATGATATTATTTTTCAATTCGGCAATCGATCCGCATAATTCTACGCCTGTTGGTCCTGCACCTGCAATCACAAAATTTAAAAGCGCTTTTCTTTCCTCCGGATCATCAGTGATTACCGCCTGTTCGAAGTTTTCTAAAATTAAGCTCCTAATATTCAATGCCTGCGGAATTGTTTTCATCCACATTGCATTTTTGGCAATACTCGCATTTCCGAAGAAATTCGTTCTGGAACCCGTTGCAATAATTAAATAATCAAATTTTAAATCGCCTATATTGCTGTGAATTGTTTTTTCACTTTCAGTAATTGAAAAAACTTCAGCCAAGCGGAAATAACAATTTTTATTTTTACGAATAATTTTTCTCAAAGGATAAGCGATAGAATCCGGTTCTAATCCTGCCGTTGAAACTTGATACAATAAAGGTTGAAAAGTGTGGTAATTGTGCCTGTCAATAAGTACAAGTTGAACAGGTAATTTACTCAAGCGTTTTGCTAAATTTATACCGGCAAAACCACCGCCAATCACAACAACGCGAGGCAGCTTAGAAGCGGGAATATTCATGATAATTGTTTTATCAAATTTAAAGTATTAAAGCCAATAAACTTGATTCTATCTTAATAAAATTTATCTTGTAACAAGTCTGTTAATATCACTACTAACAATCCCATAAACATCGTTTTGTGAACAAGGAACTTGAACATCAATTTGTAACAAATCTTGAGAAACATCAGAATATAGTGCATAAAATATGCAGTATTTATACGAATGACCAAGATTCGCATAACGATTTATTTCAAGAGATCACCATTCAGTTATGGAAAGCTTACCCAAAATTCAGGGGAGATTCAAAGTTCAGTACTTGGATGTACCGGGTCGCATTAAACACCGCCATTACATTATACAGAAAATCGAAAAGATCAGTACAAACAATTGATTATGAACAGGTAGTTTTTAAAATCAAAGCGGAAGAATATGATGGAGAAACGGAGCAACAGTTAAAATTGATGTACAAGGCTTTGAAACAACTGAATGATATTGATAAAGCACTGGTTTTCCTTTATTTGGAAGATAAAAATTATAAAGAAATTTCTGAAACCTTGGGTATTTCAGAAGTAAATGCAAGAGTAAGAATGAACAGGGTAAAAACGAAATTAAAAAGTATATTAAATCCGTAGTAAGGAGAGATGGATGAACTGGAATTATTAAAAAAGGATTGGAAAAACAGGGATAAAGATTTTCCCAAACTTTCCTATCAGCAGATATACAACATGCTCTTGAAGAAGTCATCTTCAATAGTAAAATGGATATTTATAATAAGTGTAACCGAATTTATATTTTGGGTGGTACTCGATTTTTTCCTTTCGACAAAAGAATCGGCCAAAACCATTGAAACATTGAATCTGGAAACCTTCTATGTAATTGGAAACATTGTAAATTACAGTGTTCTCGTTTATTTTGTGGTTAAATTTTATTTGAATTTCAGAAAAATCAAAACGACCGATTCGGCAAAAGAATTAATGCACAACATTCTAAAAACCAGAAGAATTGTTAAACATTACGTCTGGTTCAATTTAGGATTTTTCGCCCTTGGAGTTACGGTGACTTTTGCAATGGTTATGAACCACAAGGACACCATAGATTCTATGATCGAGGCACATCAGACCATCAAAATAGTTATTATTATCGCATTTTTCCTTATTCTGCTCGGTTTGATGCTAGGCATTTTGTGGCTATTTTACCGACTCCTATACGGGATTCTTACGAGACGCTTAAAAAAGAATTACAAAGAATTGGAAAATCTGGAAATGTAATGAACGAAATTAAAAATATAGAAACAAGCGTAAAATCGGTTTTCGAAATAAATCCCAAACAATTGAAGCATTTTTCAAAATTTGAAAAATTACTGAGCGAACTGGAGAAAAAAGAGCTGACGCAAGATGTTGTATTTAAAATCAATCATGAGGTCGAAAAAGTAAACACAATAAGGGTGGCAAGAAAAGAGAATCCAGTTCTTTTGAAAAAAGCAAATGAACGAATATTAAAGTCTCTTCGCGAAGACTTAAAAATAGTGCCCAAAAACTATTACACCAATTTATGGTTGGCATTGGGAATATCTTCCTTCGGAATTCCTTTGGGTGTCGTTTTTGGCTTAAGTCTAAACAATATGGCCTTTTTGGGAATGGGAATTCCTATTGGAATGGCTTTAGGAATTGCAATCGGAAAATCATTGGACAACAAAGCTTTTCAAGAAGGAAAATCTCTAAATCTGGAAATTTAATATTCCCATTGTCTCCTTTTATTCAATTCTTCAATTGCTTCTAATTCTTCCTGCGGAATTACTTTTAGAAAAGATGGATGTTGTTCAATTGCATATTCTATCTTTTTTACAATTTCATCAATCGTATCATTCTCATAATCAATTTGAAGCGGTTCTTTAATCTGAAAAGTTTGTAGAATACCACGTTTTTTGATCCGAATGCCTTTTTTGTCGAAAGAACGCCTAAAACCGTCAATTACTATTGGGATAACAATCGGCTTATAATTTTTGATAATATGTGCGGTTCCTTTTCTAATTGGTTTGAAAGGTTTCGTGGTGCCTTGCGGAAACGTAATTACCCAACCATCTTTCAACGCGATTCCAATATTTTCGGTATCATTTAAGTTGACTTCCCTGTTTATTTCCTGTCCCTTTTCTCTCCAAGTACGTTCCACCGACACAGCGCCGGCATAGGCCATAATTCTAGGAAATAGCCCAGAACGCATAGTTTCCTTGGCAGCAACATAATAGATATTCAATTTGGGTTGCCAGATGTAACCCACATTTTTAATACTATCAATCCTACCGCTTAAACTGGCGTTGAAAACATGAAACATAGCCGCAACATCTGCATAATAAGTTTGGTGGTTCGAAACAAAAAGAACACCCGAATTTGGCAAATTTCTTATTATTTCAGAGCCTTCTATTTGCAATTCATTAAATCCGCGGTAACGTCGGTGCGATAAGACACCGAAAATCCTAATCAACCATTTTTTTAAAAACAGAAAATGACCAAAAGGATTTTTCTTGAACAATGCCATAAATTAAATTGGTTAACAACCGACAAATATACTGAATTGCTTACAATGTACTACCTCGATGCAGGCATACGATGTATCAAATTCCCAAAAAAGACAAATCCCAAATTCCAAAAAGGAAAAAACGATGCAAGCATACGAGGTATCAAATTCCAAAAAGGAAAAAACGATGCAAGCATACGAGGTATCAAATTCCCAAAAAAGACAAATCCCAAATTCCAAAATGGAAAAAACGATGAAAGCATCGGGAAATAAATCCTAAAAGATTAAAGAACCTGATTCAGCATGTCTTTAATTTCACTGAGAATCATTCCGGTAGCTCCCCAAACAATTTTTTCTTTCAGAATAAAGGCTGGAGTTTCAATACGTTCCGCATAAGAAGTGGAAATATTTTTTATCACTAAACTTTTCTCATCCAAAAAATCATCAAGATTGATTTCCAATACTTCTTCAACTTCATCTTCCTGCGGAATCAATGTTGGCGTGGCATCCAAAATCCCAATAAATGGATAAACCCAAAAATTACTTGGCGGAATGTATAATTTGGTCAAGGACTTGATTACTGTTATCGATTCTTTTGGTATGCCTACTTCTTCTTCTGTTTCCCTCAAGGCAGTTTCTTGTAAATTTTCATCACCAGGTTCAACTTTCCCGCCCGGCAAACCGATTTGTGCGGAATGAACACCTTGATACGTATTTCTTAAGATGAGAAGTAAATGTGTTTGATTTTTTAAATCGGGAAAAAATAAGGCCATTACCGCAGCATCCCTTGAATTGGAGGTATCCAGATTTAAGTTTTGTAGATATTTCTTTCTTATGGAAGGCGCCAGTTTTTCATGGGATTCAACTCCCGGAAGCTGCAATTTTTCTAAATTTGAAATCTTAATTTTAAATGCATCAAAATTCATGTACCGATATTTGTCAACTATTATTTTCCTTTTCATTTTAACCAGCTGTGAAGATAAAGAATCCAAAGAAAAATTAGACGCTAATCCGCAGTTTCAATCTGTCGATACGCTAAAAAAAGAACAGGAACAGGATTTTTCAGAAGTAAAAAAAGAAGAGAATATCAAAATGACAGATACTTCCAACGGACCAATTTTGGTTCAGGAAGAAGTGATTCCTTTTTTGACGAAATATGCAAACGAACACGACGAAACCAAAATCCGGATAAAAACTGAATTCGGTAATATTGACATTGTTCTTTTTAAAGATACCCCACTCCACCGAGCAAATTTTCTTCTTCTTACGAAGGAAGATTATTATGATGACACCTATTTTTATCGAGTGGTAAAAGGTTTCGTCATTCAAGGTGGCGATTCAGATAATCTTTCCACAAGTAAAAAAAGGGCCAAAATAGGTTCCTATTTAATTCCGAATGAATACACCAACAACCACCCACATGTTCGTGGATCATTTGCCGCGGCGAAATTTACGGAGCAAAATGTAAGCAATGCTTCTTCTCCATTCGATTTTTATATTGTGCAGAGCAAAAATGGAGCGCCTCATTTAAATGGAGAGCATACGGTTTTCGGACAGGTTGTAAAAGGTATGGATGTAGTTGATAAAATTGCGCAACAGGAAATTGGCGAGGGCGAATGGCCGCTTCAAAATATTCCCATGGACGTGGAAATTATTGATTAGGATTGTTGTGTATAATAATTGTAATCCATAATCACGTGATGAAGAAAATCGATTGGTTTTTCTTCAGGGACGACTTCCATAACATCGGCAACACGTTTTGAAAGCGAAATAATCACGTTATAATTACTTTTGGATTTAGAACTATTGTACAAATTTTTGATGGTTTGAATTTCTTCATCTTTAAAAACTGTGACTTGAGGATATTTGGGAATATGATTTTCCGGAATATCCACAAGTATCGTATGGTTAAAGCCAATCCGAGAAGTTTCTGAAATAACCGTTGTACCCGCGGCAATGTCTCCTACCCTCTGTCCTTTTCCGCTAAAGAGAATACTTACAACCGCTACACCGCCCATTGTAATTGTGATATCAATAAAACGCAAAAGCCACCGAATCAAATAAACTGAAAAAGTAGGTCTGGAACCGTCAAGTTTAACAACCCTTAATTTCAAAACTGCTTTTCCGGGCGTTCGTCCGTCCCAAAAAGTTTCCCATAACAAAAAGTAAAGTAAAAGTGGCAATCCCATTATAGAGGCGTATATCCATCTATTTATGTTTTCCAAGTTCAAAAAACCCATCATGATGCTCACAATGATTTCATATGAAATCAAAATCGCTGCGTCAATTAAAAAAGCCAAAATTCTTTCTCCAATACCTGCCGTCTTTTGGGAAATACTTACATTTTGAGCAGTTTCTATTTGAAAATTATCCATTAAATCTGTTTCTTTGAGACCTCATTGTAAAATTATGCGTGAAGCCGCTTTCGTGAAGCAAAATAAGGATAAATGGATAAGATTTGAAAGTGTCCTTCAAAATAATATTTCTATTTCCCCCGACGAACTTTCGGCTTTGTATATCGAGGTAACTGATCACCTGAGCTATGCACAAACTTTTTATCCGAATAGCAATACGTTGAAGTACCTTAACAGTATTTCAACCTTGGCGCATCAAAAAATCCACAAAACCAAAAAGGAATCCAGAAATAGATTATTCGATTTTTTCCTCAAAGAATTTCCGTTGGAATTTTACCATTACCAAAAACAACTATTGATAAGTTTAGCGGTCTTTGCCGTTTTTGTAGCTGTCGGCGCCTTTTCGGCTTCAAGTGATGCCGCTTTTGTAAGGGCAATTTTAGGCGATGGTTACGTGAACATGACCTTGGAAAACATTGACAATCAAGATCCCATGGCCGTTTATAAAGAAATGGGCGAAATGGATATGTTTCTCGGAATTACGTTAAACAATATCCGAGTCGCGCTTTTTGCTTTTTCCCTAGGCATATTAGCAGGTTTGGGGACCGTTTTCATTCTCATGCAGAATGCGATCATGGTCGGATCGTTTCAGTATTTCTTTTACGATCACGGTCTTCTGTGGGAATCGGTTAGGACGATATGGATTCACGGAACTATAGAAATCTCAGTGATAATTATCGCGGGCTGTGCTGGATTGGTGGTGGGAAAAAGTATGTTGTTCCCCGGAACCTACACAAGATTAACTTCATTTACAAAAGGTGTAAAAGCGGGTTTAAAAATCGTTATCAGTACCATTCCATTTTTTATTATTGCAGGTTTCCTTGAAGGATTTGTCACCCGACATACTGAAATGCCCGATTGGCTTGCAATTTCAATCATCGGTACGTCTTTGGCACTTATTTTATATTATTACGTTTTTTACCCAATTCAGTTAAACAAAAGAAGAAAAAATGATGCAGAACTACATTCAGTTTAAAAAACAAAGAGAGGTCGGGGAAATCCTTAATGACACCTTTAAATTTCTGAGGGAAAATTTTAAACCTCTTTTTAAAATAATCATAAAAACTGTAGGTCCCGCCTTTCTTTTTTTGGCGTTGGCTATTGGTTATTACAGTTATTTGACGGTTGGAACCATGAACAACCCGTTTATTGAGCTTTTCAGTTCTTCAGATGTGGGAGAGGTTTTTCTTGGTTTGGGATTGTTGTTCGTTGCAGTTGTGGTTTACATGAGCTTGCTGTATGGAACAATTTTGCACTACATTAAATCCTACATACAAAACAAGGGCACTGCTAACCTGGAAGAGGTTCAGGACCAAACCAAAAATGATTTTGGCTCCCTCTTCGGACTCACTTTGTTGGTGGGAATTATATTGATTTTTGGATTGCTTTTGTGTCTGCTTCCCGGTATTTATTTATCTGTTCCTTTATCGCTTGTTTTCTCAATCCTTGTTTTTGATAAATTGGGAATATCAGAAAGTATTACTGAAAGTTTCAGACTGGTAAAAAACAATTGGTGGATGACATTTGTAACTTTTCTCGTTATCATGATTATTGTTTATGTGATCAGTTTTGTTTTCAGTATTCCCTTGATCATTTATACATTGTTCAAAGGAATAACCATGGTAGAACAAGGTTCTGCCGCGAATCCTGCGGAGATGTTTGATTGGGTTTATGTGACGCTAAACATCATAACATCATTGTTTCAGTACCTGCTTTATATAATCACAACCATTGCCACTGCTTTTATATATTTCAATCTGAAAGAAAAAAAATACTTTACCGGAACTTATGAAACTATTGAAGGTTTGGGTAAAGACCACGAATAAATGCGGAATTTAATTCTACTTGTTTTTCTCTTTTGCTTTTCTTGGACCAGTTTTGCTGTTCCCCAAGAAGACTCCATTGCTGATTCTAAGGAAATTATTTATGATGAATTAAAGCGGAATCCAATCGACTTCAACGATTCTTATCTTGAAGAACTGAAACAACAGGATGAATTTATTTATGTAGAACAGGACCACGGTGAAAACTGGTGGAGCATCTTTAAAAACTGGATCAGCAATTTATGGAATTCTTTCTTGGACTGGCTCTTTGGCGATATAAATGCCAGCGGATTCTGGGCAACTCTATTGCAGCTACTTCCCTATTTGGTGATCATCGGGGTTTTTATTTTCATTGTCTGGCTTTTTATAAAACTGAATCCGGGGAAATCATTAATGGGCACCCCTATTCAAGGACAGGCATTCTTAAGTGACGATGAAAAAATAATCCAGTCGGAAAATATTGAATCTTTAATTGAAAAAGCCAAAGAAAACAAAGACTACAGATTGGCGGTACGTTATTATTTTCTGCTGATTCTAAAGAACTTCATCGATAAAAACATTATTCAATACCAAATGGAAAAAACCAATGAAGATTATATATCGGAAATCAATAATCTTCAATGGCAAAATGAATTTAAGTCGCTCGCGCATGTTTATGATTTTACTTGGTACGGTAATTTTTTGATTCAGGAAAACGGATTTTTTAAAGTGGAAAAACAGTTTCAAAATCTGAATGCACAACTAAAATCGGATACTGATGGATAGAATGCAGAAAATAATTCTTGGCCTGTTTGTGGTCGTTCTGCTCCTACTCACCTATCTGGAAGCCAGTGAACCGGAACCCATCAACTGGAATCCGAGCTATACAAAAGTGGATAAAATCCCTTTGGGTGGTTTTGTGCTTTTCGAGAATCTTAAGGCGCATCACGATTCGATTCACGTTGTCAATATTCCGACTTATGAAAAACTGAAAAAAGATTCTATTGCAGGAACCTATTTTTTTCTGAATGAAATGATTGCTTTTGATGATGCCGAACTCGGCCATTTACTTCAGTGGGTTGAAAAAGGGAATGACTTATTTATTTCTGCGAGATATGTAAACAAAAGTTTGCTGGACACTTTGAACCTTGAAAAAGATGAAATATTCACCACACAAAACATCAATTCCAAACCGCTGATTGAACTTGCGAATCCTGTGTTGAAATCGGACAAACCCTATTTTTTTGATCGGAATGTTTATATCCAAGCCTTTACCAAAATTGATACTGCCAAGACGGTCGTTTTAGGGTTTACGCAACCTTATGAAGATGAAATTAAAATGGACGATCCGCAAGTGAACTTCATTCAACAGGAATTTGGGAAAGGTAAAATCACTATTCATTTGGCCCCCGAAGCTTTCAGTAATTATTTCATACTTTTTGAAGAAAACAGGGAGTACACGGAAGCGGCTCTGGCCTATATCGATTTTGAAAAACCGTTGTATTGGGATGCCTATAAAAAGGAAGGAAAAACTTTTTACACCTCTCCACTTTACGTTTTTTTGAATAATGAAAAATTGAAGTGGGCTTATTATTTTACACTTTTGGGCTGTATTCTTTTTATCATTTTCGAAGGAAAAAGAAAGCAGAGGAATATTCCTGTTGTAGAACCACCAAAAAATCAGACGTACAATTATACCCGAACTATTGCCGGATTATATCTAGAAAAGAAACAGTATAAGGAGATTGCAAGCAAAAAAATCAAGTTGTTTTCGGAATTTCTTCGGACCAAATTGAGAATTGAATCCGTGAAACTAAACGATGCTTTTTATACACAAGTGGCATCCAGAAGCGGAAATTCTGTAGAGGAAACAAAAATGCTTTTTCAATTAATTTCGGAAATAGAACAAAGACAAAGAATCAGTAAAGAAGAATTACTTAATTTATCCAAAAAAATAAACAAGTTTAAAAATCGGTGACAAAGATGGAAAACGAACAAAACAACGATGATTTGCAATTCAACACCCGCATTCCGTTGGAAGAATTGAAGACAATCGTAACGCAGTTAAAAGAAGAATTATCACAACATATTGTAGGCCAAGAGGATTTTATTGAACTTCTTATCGTGAGTTTATTGGCAGACGGGCACGTTCTGATTGAAGGTGTTCCCGGAGTCGCAAAAACGATTACGGCCAAACTCTTTGCAAAATGCCTTAAAACTGATTTCAGCCGAATTCAATTTACACCCGATTTAATGCCGAGCGATGTGTTGGGGACTTCCGTTTTAAACATGAAAACTTCGGAATTTGAATTCAAGGCCGGACCCATATTTTCAAATATTGTTTTAATCGATGAAATTAACCGCGCTCCCGCCAAAACACAGGCTGCACTTTTTGAGGTGATGGAAGAGAAGCAAATAACAGTTGATGGAAAGGAATATAAAATGGAAGCGCCATTTATGGTCGTTGCCACCCAAAATCCAGTTGAGCAAGAAGGAACCTATGCGCTTCCCGAAGCCCAATTGGACCGGTTTTTATTCAAAATAAAAGTCGGTTACCCATCTTTGGAAAATGAAGTGCTTCTTCTTCAAAATCATCATGGCAGAAAAGGTGTTTTACCGCAAACAAAAATCAATGCCGTTTTAACTCCGCAGAAATTAAACGATCTACGGACACAACTTCACGATATTTTAATTGAGGAAAAGATTTTTAATTATATCGCGCAATTGGTCACCAAAACAAGAAATCATCCTCATTTGTTTCTCGGAGCTTCCCCACGGGCTTCAATTGCAATAATGAATGCTTCCAAAGCCTTTGCAGCGATTAACGGTCGGGATTTTGTAATTCCGGAAGATGTAAAAAAATCATTGGTTCCTGTTCTTGGACACCGAATCATTCTCTCCCCCGAAAAGGAAATGGAAGGAATGACTGAAGAAAACGTGATAGAAATGGTTGTTCAATCTGTTGAAATTCCGAGATAAATTGATTCAATTTTTTAAAAGCCTTTATCTGCATCAGCGTTTTTTCACCGCCATCTTCGGAATTGCAGTGATTTTCCTATTTTCCCATTGGATAAATTTTTTATACCCAATTGGATGGTTGGCCGCGGTATTGCTTTTTCTTGCTTTTTTGATCGATATTATTGCAGTTTTTAAAAATGAAAAAATTGTCGCTAAACGGAAGCTTCCCGAAAAGTTCTCCAATAGTGATGAAAATCCAGTTGTAATCAGCATAAAAAATAATTTCGGTTTTAAAATTTATGTTGAGGTTATTGATGAACTGCCTGTCCAGTTCCAGAAACGGGATTTTTTAAAACAGTTAAGTATACTACCAAATGAAACCAACCGATTCGAATACTTGGTGCGGCCGGTTGAAAGAGGGGAATATTTTTTTGGAAACCTAAACGTGTATGTTTCCTCGAAAATAAAATTGGTCAAGAGAAGGTTCAGCTTTCAGAAAGAACAAATGGTGAAAGTGTACCCTTCTTTTATCCAAATGAAAAAATACGATTTCCTTGCCATTGATAACAGAATCCAACTCGCCGGATTAAAAAAAATCAGGAAAATTGGTCAGACCATGGAGTTTGAACAAATTAAAGATTATGTAATTGGAGATGATCTCAGAACAGTCAATTGGAAGGCGACGGCAAAACAGGGAAGTTTGATGACGAACCAATATCAAGATGAAAAATCCCAATCGGTTTATACCATTATTGATACCAGCAGAGTCATGAAAATGCCTTTCAATGGATTGAGATTGCTGGATTATGCGATTAACAGCACCTTGGCTTTTTCAAACATTGCCCTTAAAAAGCATGATAAAGTGGGAATGTTTTCTTTTTCAAACAAAATCGATAAAGCCTTGCCGGCCAGTTCAAAAAAGACGCATCTTCAATTAATCCTGAATTCCCTTTATAATGTAAAAACCCAATTTTTGGATTCGGATTTCGGATTACTCTATGCGCATATAAAAAGAAGGGTTCCTCAAAGGAGTTTGCTGATTTTATTTACCAATTTTGAACATATTTCCGCGCTGGAAAGACAGTTTGTTTATTTAAGGGCGCTCGCTAAAAAACACGTTTTGGTGGTGGTGTTTTTTGAAAATTCAGAATTGGAAAAAATTATTGACCAAGAAGAAATAAAAAGTGTCTCACAGGTTTTTGAGCAAACGGTGGCCGAGCAGTTTTCATATGAGAAAAAATTGATGGTCAAGGAATTACAGAGACACGGAATTCAAACTGTTTTGACTTCACCTGAAGAGCTTAGCATCAATACAATCAATAAATATCTTCAGATTAAGGCCAAAGGATTGTTGTAATCAATTCATCCATCCCTTCGGATTCACTTTTCTCTCCTGTTAATTTTCTTTTAAAGGCTATTACATATAACATACAATTAACAAGCGTCAACAGCCTAAATCTATAAATTGGTTGAAAACATTTGTACAACCAAAAAATCTGATTTGGCGGAAATTGACGAAATAAAAGACATTAATACGGTCGGTACCGAAACCATTGATAAAATCATTGGGAAACTCGAAAATAAGCAAAGTATCCGTTGTCATCTTCCGGGTGGAGGTTATCTTCAAGTCAGCGGTCCCCTGCCCTATTTGTTGGTGTACAGAATAGTAGAACCTGTTGATCCCGTCACAGTGAGATTGATTTTAAGTGAATCGTCTTATTTAATCATTGGCAATAAAGATTTTGAAGGATATTCAGAATTAATTTACGCCATGGCCGATAAAATGAGTGCCAAATTTGAATCCTTTTTGGTCTTGGAAATTTTTACTGGTGACAAAGACAGCACCGGATTCAAGTTAAAAGGTCCCGCTGATAAACTGCCTGCTACGCTTAAGGAATTCAAAAAGGAACTGGATGCCTTAAAAAACCAGTACAATGTTCTTACGCTTCAGGAAACCGTGATTGAAAACAACGAAGAAAGACATCCACCAGGAACGATGCCACTTTTGGGGATAAAGGAATTAAAAGAATCTGGCGCCTTATTATTGGGATTGGAAATTCCGCCCGTTTACAGAAATAGTGAAGGTGAAGAATATCCCGTGTTTTTTAGAAGTTTTAAAGATGATTTTGTTCTTGCACTTCATAAAACCATTTTTCAGTTTATAAGAATTCAAACCACCAGCGGCATTTCAAGTTACTATGCGCTCGGTCAAAAAAACCTTCAGAAAAATGTGCTTGATATTGATCGGGAACTGACAAAAATTGAAAATTCCTTTCAGTTTCTATGGCTTATTTCCCCGGTAAATATCCGACAGGTAAAGGACAAGTTTTTCGAAAGCAAATATGAAGAATTGTTGAACTTCCATTATCGATTGCTTCCCATTGATCCAGATGTTCTCAAGAGAAAACTATATAATTTGAAAATTGAAGAAATTGACGATCCTGCACTCTCTTTTTTATTTCGGGAAAAACGCGAGGAACTCGAACTTCAAATCACAATGTTGAATGACAGGGGTTCAAAACCTTTTTTTTACAACAGTTTAATGCTATATCACGGGGTTGAGAAAGAACTTAAAGAGGAAGCTTTGGCACTCTTGAAAGAAGTTAAAGAGGAAGAATTGAAGCCAATTGACAATCTAGTTGGTGCGTATGAATTTAAAGAACTTGCGGAAAAGGAGTTCGAATATTTCCGCGGACAGGATGAAAATTTCACTTCTAAAATCCACATTCGGGACGATGTAAATATTTTGATGGTTTCAAGAGGTGAGCTTTATATTCCGAGTGATTATAAAATGGATCCAACATCATCCAAAGCACTGATCCAACATGAAGTGGGAACACATGTTTTAACTTATTACAACGGATTGCAACAACCACTTCAACAGCTTTCCAACGGATTGACGGATTACGATACACTTCAAGAAGGCTTGGCGGTAATGGCCGAATATTTTGTTGGTGGGCTAAAAGCGAACCGAATGCGAACATTGGCCGGAAGGGTCATAGCAGCTTCAGCAAGAATGGAAAATGCCGATTTTAAGGAAATTTTCAACCTTTTGCACTGGGAACATCAATTCTCACCGCAACGGGCATTCAGCATAACTTCGAGGATCATGCAGGGAAGCGGATTTATCAAAGATGTTATTTACCTACAAGGAATCGTGAAATTGAAAAAATATATTGAAAAAGGCGGGGAAATAGAGCCTCTGTACATTGGAAAATTCGCCCTTAAACACTTACCAATTGTCACGGAATTAAAGGAACGAATGGTTCTCAAGGATACTAAGCTTCTTCCCAGATTCTTGCACGCAGAGGAAACCAAAGAAAAAATCAATCAAATCAGAAAGGGAATTTCCCTTTCACAATTAATTAGCACATGAAAATATGTTTTGTTTTAAATAGTATTGAATCCGAAGGTCTTGGAACCACGGTTTTTATCATGCATGAAGCCCGAAAAAGAAAACATGAAGTTTATGTGATGGGGGTTGGCGATTTCTGTTATACACACAACGAGCCGTTGAGCATAAACAGCACCTATATTCCAAAAGCGATGGATCCTGAAACTCCACGTGAGTTTTTGGATATTCTTCAAGGCGAAAAGGCAAAAACACTGAAAATAGTCGCTACGGATCTGGATGTGCTTTTTATAAGGAATAATCCTACGGAAGAAGGATCTGACAGACAATGGGCAGAACAAGCCGGAGTTGCGTTCGGACGAATGATGCAACAGGCTGGGGTTTTGGTTTTGAACGATGCATACGCACTTTCCTACGCCTTTATCGATAAGTTATATTTTGAGGAATTGCCTCAAAGCATTAAACCAGCGTCGATTATCACTCGGAAAAAAGAAGATATTCTCAAATTTTTTGAAGATAGAAAAAAGAAAATGATCCTAAAACCACTTGAAGGTTCGGGCGGACGTGATGTTTATCTTATTGATAAAAACGAAAAAAACCTAAATCAAATCATCACAAACTTATCGGCCAAAGGTTATATAATCGCTCAGGAATATTTACCTGCGGGAAAAGATGGTGATGTTCGGGTTTTGTTGATGAACGGCCGGGTTTTGGAGAAAGATGGACAATATGGAATTATAAGACGCGTAAATGGCGAAGGCGAATTTAGAAGTAATTTCTCACAAGGTGCTTCGGCCGATAGTTCCCCGCTAACCGATGCCATGAAAAAAATTATTGAAGTCACAGCTCCCAAGTTGATACGCGATGGCCTGTTTTTCGTTGGATTGGATATTGTAAAGGACAAACTGATCGAAATCAATGTATTGAGTCCAGGCGGTATCAATCGTTTTCACGAAGTCGGTTTACCAACATTTACAGATGTGATTATGGAATCAATCGAAAGAAAACTTGAATACAAAAAAATGTACGGAAATAAAATCTCGAATCGTGTGCTTGCCACAATGGAGTAATTTTTCAATGATAAAAAAGCAATAAAATGCAAAATACTTCCAGAATTATTGGAAAATATAAAGGTGAAAAAAATGGAACCCTTTTATTGGTAACAGCCGGCGTTCACGGAAATGAACCAAGCGGCGTGAACGCTTTAAAGAATGTTTTTTCTCAACTGGAAAAATCCAATGCAAAAATAAAAGGAACATTTATCGGAGTCGTTGGAAATTTGAAATCACTGCAAAAAAATGAACGTTTTATTGACGAGGATTTGAACAGGACCTGGACCAAGGAAAATCTTGAAAAGGAACAAGCTTCAAGTAGTGAGCAAATGGAGATGAAAGAAATCATTTCCATTTTGGAAAATTATTCAAATCAGGATTTTCCCGATAAATATTTCATCGATTGCCATAGTACTTCATCTGATAGCTTGCCTTTTATTTCTGTTCAGGTAGTCGGAAAAAACGATGAATTTGCACAGAAATTCCCGACTTATATTGTTAGAGGATTCAGTGATATCGTAAATGGCTCCATCGATAAATATTTCAGCTTACAAGGCTTAACGGGATTTACTTTTGAAGCTGGCCAACATGAGGCTACAACTACACAAACCAACCATGAAGCAATTGTTTGGCTGGCTTTAAAAAATGTCTGCGGATTGGATTTGAATTCGCTCAGCGTTTATCCGGAATCGGTAGAAAATCTCACTGGAGAAGATTCACCTGAACAACAAACTTTTCAAATTATCTACCGCCACGGAATAGAAGAAACAGACAATTTTGTGATGGAACCCGATTTTAAAAATTTTC
>DASSWB010000135.1:0-2245 GCA_035705495.1 Salinimicrobium sp.
GAAATCGTTATGGGTGGCGCATCGTTAATACTGACTTCAATCGGAAAATTTACCGATAACCGACTCGTACTATCGATTGCATTATCGGTAGAACCATCTTTCAAACTAATGGAAGTAAGTAAACTTACAATAGAGGAACCATCTGAAACATCTGGTCCAGATGGATTTGTGATTCGTGTTTCTTCTTTTTGGCAGGCGCAAAGAAAAAAGAAAAACGCGATTAAAATGAAGTAATTGTATTTCATATTTTTGGTTTTAATTCAACCTTCTGATTATAAAACAATCGTTAGATAAAAACTCCTACCCTTTTTTAAAAATTTAAAAAGTTTTGTTGAATTAATATTTTTCTAATTTAGCGATCAAACTTTTCCGTTTATGCCCAAATCCCTAAAAGATCATGTTTGTGAAGAATCAGTTTTCGCGAAACTGTACAAAATGCACGCGAAAAACTTACACGATTTTTTGTATTATAAATTCGGCACTGGTTTTAATCCAGAAGATAAAGTTCAGGAATCTTTCATCAAACTTTGGGAAAATTGCAAAAATATTGAACCTCAAAAAGCCAAAAGTTTTTTATTCACCGTTGGAAATAATTTAATGCTGAATGAAGCGAAACACGAAAAGGTTGTTTTAAATTTTCAGAAGCAAAAACAGGACGAAACAAATCATCAAGATCCCCAGTTTTTACTTGAAGAAACCGAATATTTGAAAAAATATCAAAAAGCACTTTCCGCTTTAACCGAATCCCAACGCGTTATTTTTTTATTGAACCGTACAGAAGGAAAAAAGCACGAGGAAATTGCCGAAATCATGGAAATCTCCAGAAAAACGGTAGAAAAACATTTATATGCCGCGTTGAAAAAACTTCGGAAAGAAATAAATGGAATTTAGGGTGGGAAAAAAACAACTTGTGTTGTTCTATATATGCCAAGTCAACCTGAATTATGAATTTTATGAAAAAAGCGCATATTTTTATTATGCTCATTGCAAGTTTGACAAGTTGTTCAAATGATGATGTTCTTATGACCGACCCAATTATAGGCGAATGGAATTTGACGAGCGTTGAATATTACGGGGAAAATTCAGATGGAATGATCGAATTATTTAGCATTGATTATTCCGATGAAAACATTGTTTACAATTTTAACTCGAATAGTCAATTAATCGTTTCAGGTGAAGATCACATAGGATTTGAGAACGGAGCATATACCTACATTTTTGAAGAAGATTATTTAAGCGGTTTTCCAAATGAGGGAGAAACCAAAATGCTTCTTGTGAAGGTAAACGGTTTCAAATGGACTTATGAATTTACAAATGGCACAATGCAACTGGGAAACTCTTATGTTGATGGACCCAATTTGTATTTTGAACGGAAATAAAAACAACTACGAATGCATCTAAGTAAAAATACATTTTACACAAAACCATTGATTATGAAAAAAATAATAATCTTGACTTTAATTGGGTTTACGATCTTGAGTTGTAGTTCTGATAATTACACCGCGGACATTGATAACGATTATTCTGAATATATCACCGGCAATTTAATCGACACCGATATAAATTTTATGCCAGAGGAAATATTTATGAGTTCAGACACACCACAATCTCCTTCTTTAAAATTAAAACTAATTACAGTAGAACCATTTCCTTGTGTTAATTATGGTTTAACCACAACTCAATTCGAAAATAAAAATGAACTCATTATAAGATTTGATGAAATATTGGAACCCGTAATATGTTTCACTTCCCCTGGACCTGGGGTTTCCTACATTGATTTAACTCAAAACATTAATAAAGTTACTTTTATAAACGGGAATGTAATTGACCAATATTCCATTGAAATTAATCAAGAGAAAATCATAATTACTCCCATAGAAACGAATTTTTCGAATTCATTGTACAATAAAACGTTTAGAATTCCAGAAAATTCATTCGCATATGTCTGCGGAACCAACACTGACAATACTAATATTTATACTGATTTTGCAGCAATTATAGAACAAAATCCCGATTTTATGGAATTTGAGTTTGAAGGAGAAGGAAGAATACCTTACCCTGAAACTACAGATGGACATTGGGTCAATCACCCTTCGAAATTCTATAAATATTCCAGTTTTGAAGAATTCAACAATTTAGATAACGTACTAAACGATTTTTCTTCCGAAAATATCGAAGAAAATTCTGGAGTTACTATTTCAATTACCAGTTGGAATAACGCTCGATTCTTTAGTTGGGATTAAAA
>DASSWB010000136.1:0-15231 GCA_035705495.1 Salinimicrobium sp.
TACAAATCTCAATCCGAAGAATATGGCTCAAAAAAAGCCACTTCATATAAAAATTCTAACCACGGATGGAAATTCTTACGTTTTTGAATACGGCCTCGTGGGAGAGACTGAAAAACAAAAAGGAACTATTGTAAAAGTGGAAGATTAACAGAATCTTTTCAATATTCAAAATCTCGGACTTTTTTAACTTTTTACAAATCAAAAAGTTTCGTCTGACTCTCATCATCTGGTTTGACTTGGGTTTTATTGTTTTTTAAACTGAATGTAACGGTTTCCGCCATTTCTTCAGAATCGCTACCTACATTTTGCTCTTCCACGACTTCAATTTCTTCAACCGGCTTCTTTTCTTCAATTTCATAAGGCAAGGGATCAATTAAATTGATTTGCTTGATTTTATCTGTTGTCAATTGGTTCCCCATGGCTTTTATGCCTTTAATATTGATAAACTCATCAAGATTGATCTCTTCTTTCGGCTTTAATTCCTTCCCCTTTACCGTCGGATATATTACTTCAACGACCGGAATGTAATCCGTGGAAATAATTTCCAAATACGATTTAGGATTATC
Source organism: Salinimicrobium sp. (assembly GCA_035705495.1). Taxonomy (GTDB): domain Bacteria; phylum Bacteroidota; class Bacteroidia; order Flavobacteriales; family Flavobacteriaceae; genus DASSWB01. The sequence continues at coordinate 567 of DASSWB010000136.1, forward strand.
ACCAATAAAGCGTTCATCTTTATCTTCATTTTCCACTAAAAACCGTTTCACAAAGTATCGCTCCTTACTTGCTTCCCAATAAATTGCGCTAATGGGTTTGTTTGGCACCCATTTTTCAAGGACAATCATATCGTCGTCAAAATGGACCATGAGTTCGGGTTTAATGGTTTTTACAATACCCGATTGGGTGATAATAAGTAACCGGTCGTCTCCTTTAAATTCTCCTAAAAGTTCTCCCCTTTCATCAACATTCAAACGACTTACAGCATCATCAAACCAAATTCGGCGTGGTTTCAATGTGGAAACTCCCTCCTCTTTTAATTCGACCTTTTTTATTGGATATTTTGTAACCAGATTCCCCTTGACTTTTCTTCCTTTGATCAGCATATCGGCAAAATCCACTTCAAATTTCAAGCGCTTAATACTGCCTACCTGTCTTAGATAAACTGTAACGGTTTCCGCTTCCCCATTCGGATTTGCAGAAAAATACAGAATTGCAGAATCTTTTTTTCCTTGTGTGACATCATATTCTTTATCCCTCGTGAGCGAACTGATATGGAATCTCTTAATATATGAGGCACCACCTTTTCCATCGCGATAAATCAGGTTATAGATAGTGCGTTTGTCCTTTTTCTTGAAAACAGCAACGTGAATAATGTCTTTTCCAATGAAAGTTTTGGAATCAACTTTTGTGACCATTACTTTTCCGCTTGCTGTAAAACTGATAATATCATCAATATCAGAACAATCGGTGACATATTCATCTTTTTTCAGAGCAGTTCCAATAAATCCTTCTTTTCGGTTGACATAGAGTTTTGTATTTCGAATCACGACTTTCGTGGCTTCTATATCTTCGAAAAGCCTCAATTCTGTCATCCGTTCCCTGCCCTTTCCATAATCGTTTTTTAATCTTTTGAAATATTCGATCGCATATTCGATCAAATGGTCCAAATGATGTTTTATTTGTTTGATCTCTCCTTCCAGGGCTTCGATTTTTTGCTGGGCTTTATCCAAATCGAATTTGGAAATCCTTTTAATCCTGATTTCAGTCAATTTCACGATATCTTCTTCGGAAACTGCTCTTTTCAAATGCGAAATATGTGGTTTTAAACCGTCGTCTATCGCTTTGATGACACCTTCCCAAGTTTCCTGCTCTTCAATATCACGATAAATTCTTTCCTCTATAAAAATGCGTTCCAACGAAGCAAAATGCCATTGTTGTTCCAGTTCTTCCAAATTGATCTCAAGTTCTGCTTTTAACAAGCTGACCGTATGATCTGTAGATCTTCTGAGAATTTCTGAAACACCAATAAAAGCGGGTTTATTGTCAATAATAACGCAACTCAGAGGAGAAATTGAAACTTCACAACTTGTAAAAGCATAAAGCGCATCAATGGTTTTGTCCGGGGAAATATTGGGTGGTAGATAAATTAAAATTTCTACTTGTGCAGAAGTATTGTCTTCAATTCGTTTTATTTTGATTTTTCCCTTTTCGTTGGCCTTTAGAATTGTTTCAATTAAGTTGGTTGTGTTGGTTCCGAAAGGAATTTCAGAAATAACCAAAGTCGTTTTGTCGAGTTGGGATATTTTTGCTCTTACCCGTACCCTTCCGCCGCGCATTCCGTCATTGTAGTTCGAAATATCTGCAATTCCCGCAGTGTTGAAATCGGGATGAATTACAAACTTTTTACCTTTTAAATGTTTAATAGAAGCATCAATAAGTTCATTGAAATTGTGCGGAAGGATTTTTGTACTGAGTCCCACTGCAATTCCTTCAGCCCCTTGAGCCAAAAGGAGCGGAAATTTTACCGGTAGGTTTACAGGTTCCTTTTTTCTTCCGTCGTAAGACAATTGCCAATCGGTTACTTTGGCGTTGAAAACAACATCAAGTGCAAATTTTGATAAGCGTGCTTCAATATATCTTGCCGCTGCTGCCCTGTCCCCAGTTAAAATATTTCCCCAGTTTCCCTGTGCATCAATCAACAAATCTTTCTGACCAATTTGCACCATGGCGTCGCCAATACTGGCATCTCCATGTGGATGATATTGCATCGTGTGCCCAACAATATTGGCAACTTTGTTATAACGTCCGTCATCAAGATCTTTCATTGAGTGCATGATGCGGCGTTGTACCGGTTTAAAACCATCTTCAATCGCAGGAACCGCCCGCTCTAAAATAACGTAGGAGGCATAATCCAAAAACCAATCTTTGTACATGCCCGTTACCCGGGTCAGCACTTCCTTCTGTTCGTCAATTGGCCCTAAAGCAGCCTCTTCGGGATTTTCTATATCCATTTAAGCCTTACGTTTGTTTTTATCGGTTATGTCGGAAAGTGAATTTAGGATCAATTTCTGTTTTTTCCGATTTAAAAAAGTAATGTTGAATTTGGTTTTCTTTGTTCTGGTGTCGTCTGATTTAATATATAAATTCAAAGATTTGTACACCACGAAATCCCTTATTTCATAATCCTTCAACTTCGATTTTGGAAATTCTGCTTTTTCTTCCCGATACAACAAAAATCGCGACAAAAATGTACCTCTATTTACAACAACCAACACTTCCCCAGAACTATCAAACTCAAAATATTTTGCATTTCTATAAAAATAGGTCAACAATACCAATAACAACAATGTTGGGGTTGCAATGAGCCACCATGTACTCCGCTCTGCATTATTTTCATGATAATGAACCACATTGGTTGCAAAAATACTGGCGATCAACAAAAAATAGATCAACGGTACTTTATTCACAATGCTTTTATTGTTGCACTTCATTATTTATTCCTCTATTAAATCCAATTCAACCTTCAAGTTGTCTATAATAAATTCTTGTCGGTCAGGCGTATTTTTTCCCATGTAAAAACTCAAAAGTTCTTCTATGGACATGTCCTTATCGAGCATAACGGGATCCAATCTTATATTATCCCCAATAAAATGTTTGAATTCATCCGGAGAAATTTCCCCGAGTCCTTTAAAACGAGTTATTTCTGCTTTGCCAGACAATTTGGCGACTGCTTCCTTCTTTTCGTATTCACTATAACAGTAAATGGTTTCTTTCTTGTTTCGGACCCTAAAAAGTGGAGTTTGTAAGATGTACAAATGATTTTCCTTGATCAATTCAGGGAAAAACTGCAAGAAAAAAGTGATTAGAAGCAATCTAATGTGCATTCCATCAACATCGGCATCGGTAGCGATAACTATATTGTTGTATCGCAAATCTTCCATTGATTCTTCTATGTTGAGTGCGGCTTGCAACAAATTGAATTCTTCGTTTTCATAAACGATTTTTTTTGTCATTCCGTAAGAATTCAATGGCTTTCCGCGCAAACTAAATACTGCTTGTGTATTTACGTCACGGGATTTTGTTATTGAACCACTTGCAGAATCTCCTTCGGTAATAAACAAAGTACTTTCCAGATATCGCTCTTTGTTGCTGTCGCCCAAATGAATTCGGCAATCACGTAATTTTTTGTTGTGCAAACTGGCCTTTTTCGCCCTGTCCTTCGCCAATTTTCTAATTCCGGACAAATCTTTTCGTTCCCGTTCGGCTTGTAAAATTTTACGCTGCAGCTGATCGGCGGTTTCAGCATTTTTATGTAAATAATTATCCAGTTGGGTTTTTATAAAATCATTTATATAAGTCCGAACTGTTGGTAAATCACCGCCCATGTCGGTTGAACCTAGTTTTGTTTTTGTCTGACTCTCAAAAACGGGTTCCATGACTTTGATGCTGATGGCCGAAACGATTGATTTTCTAATATCACTCGCTTCGTAATTTTTGCCATAATATTCCCTGATGGTTTTTACAACGGCTTCTCGAAACGCAGCTAAATGTGTTCCTCCTTGTGAGGTATTCTGTCCATTTACAAAAGAATGGTATTCTTCGCTGTACTGTGATTTACTGTGAGTGATAGCAACTTCAATATCATTTCCCCGAAGGTGAATAATTTCGTATAATCTGTCATCTTGGTGGATGCTATCGGCCAAAAGATCTTTTAAACCATTTTCTGAATAGAATTTTTCACCATTGAAAATAATGGTCAGCCCCGGATTTAGGTACACATAATTCCGCAGCATTTTTTCAATATATTCATTGCGGAATTTATAGTTTTTAAAAATGCTAACATCCGGAATAAAAGTGACCTTGGTACCGCGTCTTCTGGTGTTTTCTGAAATTTCTTCTTCATTTACAAGCTCTCCCTGTTCAAAATCGGCCGCCTTTGATTGTCCGTCACGATTCGATTCCACCCGAAAATGACTTGAAAGCGCATTGACGGCTTTTGTCCCAACTCCATTTAGCCCAACCGACTTTTTAAAAGCACGGGAATCATATTTACCACCGGTATTCATTTTTGAAACTACGTCCACAACTTTTCCCAATGGAATTCCCCGACCGTAATCCCTTACTATTACCTTCTGTCCTTGTACCGAAATTTCAATGGTTTTTCCGGCACCCATTACAAATTCGTCAATACAGTTGTCAACTACTTCCTTCAACAGAATATAAATACCGTCATCGGCACTGGAGCCATCGCCCAGTTTGCCAATGTACATCCCGGGACGCATTCTAATATGTTCTTTCCAGTCTAGGGAGCGTATGTTGTCTTCGGTGTATTTTGTTTCTTCGGTCATAGAAATTTGCAGTTTCCTCCGCTAATATAGCATTTAGAATATTTTATCGGACAATGCACTTATAAAATTATTAACGGATTTTTCCTCTATCCTGTTGAAAAAAAATTCTCTCCGCAAACCTATCATTTTATTTTCAGATTCCACTTTTTTAAACTAAAATAAAATTCCGCTTTTCATCGATATTTTTTTTAGTAATGAAAAAATTATATTTAGAATTAAATACTTAGTTATTAGATATTTGGCTAAGTTTTTGAGTAGGAGAATATTTACGATGAAATATAAATATAATCGATGAAAAACATATTTTTCAATTATAAAAAATTTTTGCCAATTATAATTCTTGCGGTTTTCTTTTCTGCAGAATTTTACGCGCAAGTAGGTATTAAAACAACAAATCCACAAGCAGATTTGGATGTCAATGGCGATTTGCGCGTTTCGGAAATACCTGTTGATTTATCATCCAACCGAATTTTGGTAGTTGGTGACAACAATATTATTTCGCAAAACGTGATGCCCAATTTTTTTGCAATTTCAGGATTAGTGATTCCCATTTGTCGGAATTACTCTCAAGGATCTACCGGGTCTTTTCAAACTCAAGTAAATGGAACGAACTATAATGTGAATTGGAGAATTCTATTTAAAACAACGGGAACCCAATCCTATCCACTCAAGGCGCAACGTTTGCAGGTAAAATACGATTTCAACCCACCACTTCCCTTTAAACCGGATGGTTTCAGCCTCTCTGGATACAACGACAGCAATTATCCCGATACTTTTTCCTTGAATTATACGGACAATTCCGCAGAATCAATTACTGTGAACATAACCCGTACGGATATGACATCGTCCGATGAAAACAAGAACTGTTGGGCAGGACAATTTTTCTTTGATATGATGATGTACAGGTATTAAATTATAAAAATCAGTCATAATTTTAACATTTGAAATAAATTTCAAGTCAGTAAAACAGCCGTATTTCCTACAATTCTGTTAATCTCAATTCCCAATTGCGCAAATGCACTTATCTTTATTCCCTCAATAATAAATTTTATCAAGATGAGAAATTTAGTAAAAAACAGTTTGTTTTTGTTACTCATGAGTATTTGTCTGATATCCTGTCGCGAGACAGAAAACGAAACGGATGATTTGGTTGATGAATCCATTGAAGCTGGAGCTGACGTAAAAGTTAAAGATGGTGGAGACAAAATCAAAATAGAAACCGACGAAAAGGAAATAAAAATCAAAAATGACGATGGAGATATAAAGAAAAAAGTGGAATTGAAGGATAATGATTAATTTTCCCTTAACGTAAATGGAAAACAATGTATTGCTCGTTCCAGCAATTTAAAAACGGAACTATTTTTATTAATTAATATCTTTATTTAAACACTAAAACCAAAGATTATGAAGAATTTATTGAAAACAGTTGCATTTATGATGGTTATGACCATAACTTTAGTTTCCTGTCGTGAAGAAACGACTACGGAAAAAGAAGTTATTCGTACCGAAACCGAAACTGTTCGCGAACCGGAACCTGAAGTTATAGAGGTTCAGGAAGTCGAAGAAAATGACGACAGCAATGTTCAAATCGAATTGAACGAAGATGGGAACGTAACTGGCGAAGTAAAAATAGACTAACACAAATCAAGAATAGAAAAAGGCTCCATAACGGAGCCTTTTTTTATTTGTAAAAATTCTTGTTACACGTTAAACCTAAAATGCATGACATCTCCATCTTTAACGATATACTCCTTTCCTTCCACCCTCATTTTTCCGGCCTCTTTTACTTTTGCCTCACTTCCGTAAGTCACAAAATCTTCATAAGCAATCACTTCTGCCCGAATAAAACCTTTTTCAAAATCGGTATGGATTACACCCGCGGCCTGTGGTGCTGTATCACCAACATTGATGGTCCACGCACGTACTTCTTTCACTCCTGCCGTAAAATACGTTTGTAAATTAAGCAATTTGTATGCTGATCGAATTAAGACAGCGGAACCCGCTTCTTCCAATCCGATATCCTGAAGGAACAATTGTCTTTCTTCGTAATCTTCGAGTTCGGTAATATCTGCTTCGGTTCCCACCGCCAAAACAATGACTTCTGCACCTTCTCCTTTTACCGATTCTTTTACTTTCTCAACAAATTCATTTCCTGAAACTGCCGATCCTTCATCTACATTGCACACATACATTACAGGTTTATCTGTAATAAATTGCAATGGTTTTATAAATTCTTCCCTTTCTGAATCGGTCAAATCAATAGCACGGACAGAAATTCCGGCCTCCAGACCTTTTTTCACTTTCAAAAGTGCCGCTTCTTCTTTTTGTGCTTCTTTATTTCCTGTTTTTGCAGCGCGTTTTACTTTTTCCAGTTTTTTATCGGTGGTTTCAAGGTCTTTCAACTGCAACTCAATGTCGATCGTTTCTTTATCACGAATCGGATCAATGGAACCATCAACGTGTACAATATTTTCATTTTCAAAACAACGCAATACATGAATAATAGCATCTGTTTCCCTAATGTTCCCCAAAAATTGATTTCCAAGACCCTCGCCTTTGCTCGCTCCTTTTACCAATCCTGCGATGTCGACAATCTCAACGGTAGCGGGTAAAACTCGTTCTGGCTTTACCAATTCTTCCAGTTTTTCCAAACGAGAATCCGGTACGTTTACCACTCCAATATTAGGTTCAATAGTGCAAAAAGGAAAATTGGCACTCTGCGCCTTTGCATTCGATAAACAATTGAACAAAGTTGATTTTCCCACGTTCGGAAGCCCTACTATCCCTGCTTTCATTCTATTTCAGTTTAATTTTTATTTTCAAAAAATAAGTCAGCAAATATAGTTAAAGGAATTATAATATTCGGTTCAATTTGAAATATCACATCTTTTAAAAACATTTGGAAAATCTTACCATTCTGTTATTAATTATTAACAACATGAATCAGTAATTTTAGAATTCAAAGTTAAAAATATTGATATTATGAAAAAATTCATAATGGTGCTCGCACTAGCAGCTTTTACCACCGGATTTGCACAGGAAAAAAATGTGAACAAATCTGAAGAGGTGCGTACCACCAAAGCAACGGTTAAAACCAATAAAGGATTGGAAACCGTAAGTAAAAAAGAAAAAATTGAGGCACGTCAAGTTATTGAACTCAAAAATGCCGATAAAAAGAAAGTCAATTACGAGGTAAAAGAGCAGCCTTTCGTAATAGAATATGAAACTTCATTTACTTCTGGAGACACCAATTATAATTTTACCCCTGATGATAAAGGATTTGTGTTAACCAGAGAGAATAATGGAAATGGTAATGAGAAAATGATGCCCTACGGGAAAGCCCGGGAAACCGGAAACGAAGGTGTTTTCATTATCAGCACAAAAAACAAGAATAATTTTGCGATCGGTAGCTTTGATGCCGAAGGGAATTTTATCATTGAGACTTATGATCCCAAAGCCGATGTTATTGTAAAAGAAGTTTTTGTGCGAAGTAAAAAGTAGGATTTGAATAGCCTTTTTGATAGAAACCACTCATTAAATACGTTTTCAGTTTAATGAGTGGTTTTTTCTTGTTTTCAATTCTTATTTCTGGTTGCAGAGCATCCTCGGACTTCAACAAAATATTATTTATTTAACTGGAAATTAAAAATAATTAACAACGGGCTGAATTATCTTTAAGTAAAAACTAATAGCTATGAAAAAGTTGGTTATAATGCTGATAATTGGATGTATTTCAACAGGATACGCGCAAATAGAAAAACACGATTCTTCAACAGAAAGTCGAAATACTTTGGAATATGAGCGGGAAAACGAATCGAAAGATGTTGATGTTAGAACCTACGTTCAAAATGACAGGAACTTCACTTTTCGATCTGACGAATTTGGATATATTATTATGGGAGAAACAAAAGATGGAGCACAAACAACCATTGGAAAGCTAAGAAAGGCGCCAAATAATGAAAATTTTTATGTTTTATTCTATGAAGGTCGAAACAATCCGTCGTACGGTAGATTCGATCCTGACGGAAACTTTCACAGTTACACCTATGATCCCATCAAAGATGAAGTTCTGGAAGACAACTACACCATTTCGCCGATGAAGTCCAATCGATCCAGAAATCCGCAGTAATTTTTTAAATCGAAAAAAATCTATTTCTCCATTTGCGCACTAATAAATGGAATGCGCGGTGCCAAGAAATACCCTGTTAAACTTGCAAATAAAATCGGAATAAAAAAATCAAATCCCGTAAGCGTGGCCAGTAAAATGGTTGTGCTCATGGGTGTTCTTGTTACGCACGAATTAATTGCCGCCATACAGGAAATCACTGTCAAGGATAAATTGATATGTGGGAAAACCGAATGTAAGACCAATCCCAACGCCGCGCCGGCAAAAAACAATGGAATGATAAATCCGCCGCGCCATCCTGAAGTCACGGTAATTGAAATGGCCAAAATTTTGAAAGCCAAAACTGCGATTAAAAACTGAATGGTGAAATCGCCCAACAAAAGCTCATTGATTTCATAATGACTGAAGTATCGCGTAATTGGATAATAATATGATATTACCCCCAATAAAATTCCGCCAATAAACATTTTGATATAAATAGGAACTGGAATTTTAGAAAAAGCCTTTTTCAGAAATCTAGTACAAAAGATGAATCCCCAACCCAAAATGGTGGCTGCGATACCAAATAATACCGCATACACAAAATCGAAAACTGTTGTAAGTTCGTATGAAGGCAAATCCCACATAGGTCCCAATCCCAAATGAATGACCAGCGCAAAAACCACATAACTGAAACAACTCGCCACAATGGCCGGAATAACCGCTTTATAATATTCCACTGCATGTTTATGGTGAAGGATTTCAAGAGAAAATAAACTTCCACCCAGCGGCGCTCCAAAAAGTGCCGTAAACCCCGAAGCCATTCCTGCAATACTTAATGAGCGTAACTCCTCACCTTTCAACCTCAATAGTTTTCCGATATAAGATCCCGTTGATCCAGTAACCTGGACCAAAGGTGATTCAGGGCCCAAGCTTCCCCCTGCTCCAACACAAAGCAATGACGACAAAATCATGGACGGATTGTTTTTGGGATCAAGTTTCCCTTTATTGAACCGAATATTGTTCACAATAAGCTGCATTTCCCCAGGATCGCCTATAAAATAAATCACAAGTCCGGCTAATAATCCGGCGATTGCCATTGTGGGAATCACCAACCAACCGGTAAAAAATGCGATTTGATGCGTAAGGAAATCCAGTGCAATCCAATAAAGTCCGGCAATCAAACCACCAATCAAGCCCAAAATGGCCCAAAGTAAAAACATCCTACTAAACACAAAAGGATTGAATTTAATAGGACTGTCTAAAATATCATTCGAATAATTAACGAGCTTTCGGCGGCGTTTAAGTTTCAAAACGGGTAATTTTTAAATTTAAAAAAACAGGCTGCGAAGTTAGGGAAAATATGAGGATTTGAGGAAGGGAAATATTCTTAATTCCAATTGAGGTTGTATAGGTAGTTTCAATCCTAGTTTTCTAGATGGATGGTTTCCAAACTACCCGATGAAAATTTAATTCACTTTCCTGTTTATCTGATATTCAATAAATATTACCGCCTTTGGCTAAGTACGAGAAGTATCTCTCCAAAATTTCAAATATTTTTATGAATCATATTCTTAAAATCTTTTAAATTCGCTTCTTCTAACAATCAAATTCTTACAATGGAAATTTTTCTGGAATTGGACACTTGGGTCGCATTGCTCACACTTACCTTTATGGAAATCGTATTGGGGATAGACAATATTATATTTATCTCAATTGTCGCCGGAAAACTTCCTGCAGATCAACAGAAAAAAGCAAGATTCTGGGGATTGGGCCTTGCCTTGATCATGAGAATTGCATTGTTGTTCAGTATTACTTGGCTCATCGGACTTACAGAACCGGTTCTGAGCATTTCTGATTTTGACCTGAGCTGGCGCGACATTATTCTCGCCGCAGGGGGAATTTTTCTAATCGTAAAATCCATTATGGAAATCCATCACAAGGTTGAAGGAGATGAAGAGAAATTGGTGGATACCAAAGTAAATACTTTTGGTTATGCCATTTTGCAAATTGTGCTTCTCGACATTATTTTTTCTTTCGATTCTATTTTAACCGCGATAGGTTTAACCGAACAAATCCTGCTCATGGTTATTGCAGTGATCGTTTCCATTGGCGTAATGATGGTTTTTGCAAAATCTATCGGCGATTTCGTAAACAAATATCCTACGCTTCAAATTCTCGCTTTATCGTTCCTTATCCTAATCGGATTTATGTTGGTGATTGAAGGACTACATTATCATGTACCAAAAGGATACATCTATTTTGCAGTATTCTTCTCATTGATCATCGAAATGCTGAATATTAGGTATCGGACGAAGCGGGTGAAGTAAATGTTGTTAGGCTGTGTTTTCGGCTTTAGGCTGTATGTTGTATATTGTATAACGTAGATTGTAGGATTTGGATTTAGTGTTCGGTTAAAGAGCATAGACCGTACACTACAAGAAAATAGAAAAAAGATTTGATCCTAACTAATAATATTTAAGTTGCCCGTTCTAAAACAATGAAAATTGAAAATTCTGAGCTTTTTATTTTCAGCCGTAAGCTTTGGAATTTGGAACATGATTTTTTTTGAAATTTGTTTTTCCTTTTTGGAATTTGACTTTTCAGATGTAAGGCTATAGGCTCTAAGTCCGTAAGCATTAGGCTTGGAATTTGGAATTTGATTTTCCTTTTTGGAATTTGAAATTCTACAAAATCTCGTAATGTATTGGTTTAAAACTCCCATTGTTGCTGTCTTCGGCCGAACAGGCGGTCAAGCCGACAATCAAGTCCATTTTGGCTTCGAATAGAACATAATCTCCAGCTTTGCTTTTTGGTGGTGCAACTCTGAGTCGGCCGTCGGGGTGAAATTGGACGTTCATGAATATATTGAAGGCGGTTGGAATATCATCGGGCATAATTCCGTAGGCTTCCAGATTTTTATAGAGGTTTTCAAAACAACTGGGATGATATTCGTGGTTGTCGTACATGATTTTAAAAGTCTCCGGACTGCAAGGCGCCAGTAAAAAGTCGTTTCTGCCGTTCGTGTCTTTTAGGATTTTCATCATTCTATTGCTTCGGTTGCTCCACAAACAATTGTTTTCGGAAATCAACATCTTTTCTTCGAAATCCATTGTTTTTCCAGATGAAATTTTTTCCCTGATGTCTTCGGCATTGAACAATACCATATCACTCACCTGCTCCCCTTCCGGATCTATTACTTTTAATTGTTGGCCTTTTTTGATTTTAAAAGCGACCCCAGTTTGTTTTTCAATTTTATAAACCATGTTCCTTTTTTATATTTTCACTTATTTCTACGGAATTTTTATCTGCTTCCAAATGTGCCACAACAGATTCTACATCTTCCCTTTCAAAACCTTGATGTAACTTGGCAATTGCTTCGATTTTAAAGGGCTCACACCAAAATCCAATGATATTCGGAAAATTTAAATCTACTATTTTCTTCGGAATATTTTTTAGATAAAGCGGTTTCTCCTGATTTTTTTCGAAATGAAAAACAAGCTTTTCCAAAGAATCTTTCAATTCCTCCTCGGATTGAACCTTAATTTTCACATTCACATGAACTGCCGAATAATCCCAGGTACTAATGTCCTTTTCATTGTACCAAGAAGAAGAAACATAAGCATTCGCTCCTTGAAATACCAGCAAAGCTTCTGCGCCATTTTTTAAATACTGAAATTGCTCATTATGTTTTGAAATATGGCCAAACAATATAAAATCCGTGGAAATCCCTTTTGGGAGAACTGGAATATGCGTAGCCAACAACCGATTTCCATTGATGACAAAAGTCGCAAAGGGATGATTTTTTATAAATTCAAAAATGTACTCCTGATTTTCCTTTTTGTACTTTTTTGGTTGGTACATACTCAATTACGAATTTTTTCTTTTTAAAAAATCTGGATACAATATACGTTTTTACATTTTAAAAAGATTTCGCGTGAAAAGGACATTTCCAATTTGCGTCAACTTCCCTCCCACTATATTGTCGTGCTTCACTACTTTCCCCGAAATCTTCAAGCATCGGGTTCACACTTCCCTGTAATTCAACATCCCTTTCCCTTATCTTGTCCCGAACGTTGTGGTAAGCGCCCATTTCCCGTAATTTTTCAAATTGAGCGTGTAAATTAAACACCATTGCCGTCACTGGACTTCTTCTTGCCATTCTTGAACTATTGGGATGCATTCCAACCAAATAAAAAGATTTCCCCAGCAAACTGAAGCTGAAATTCTTACTCTCAACATCACGGTCTACGTTCGGATCCCAAGGCTGATTATCAAATTCATGTAAATATTGCAGCTGTTTCCAAAGCAACTCTTCAAACTGTTTTTCGGACAGATTTTTTACATTCGGAAAAACAGCAATAAAGGTGAAAAAATCATTGGTTTCAAAGTCGTACGAATCCAAATAGCGTCGAAGATCTTTTAAAATTGACTGTGCAACAGACCTTGAACCTAATTTTTCATAAACATGAAAATCGACTTGACGCTGGGTAAAAACACTCTGCGCCATTACGCAAGGGTGGTTGTTTTCCAAGATAAATTTTTCAAAATCTGCGTAAAGGGAATTCGTGGTTTTCTGATCTTGTTCAGATTCAGTTTTTACTTCATTGTCCATTTCATTGAATTTTTATACAATTTAATAGACGGAAGAGTAAAATGTTATGTGTTTAAGAGAGATTTAACTGGTTTTTTTTCTGATTTTCCCCTTCTTTATAAGTTACTTATATCTTTCCAAAGCCTTTTCCAACTTGCGTTTGACTTCCTTCTGAAGACTTTTTGGCTCCATTACTTTAACCGCTTCTCCGTAGGAGAGAATCTCCATAATGAAATCGTAAGTGGGATACAAATAAAACTCGAAATGACATTCTTTTTCATTTTCAAAAATGAGTTGCTGACTGTGATGTAAAGGCAAGGAATGAATAAATTTTGCCTGTTGCGGAGTGAAGGAAAGCAGAATCTTTTGCGGTTTTTTTTCCACTGCATTGATAATTCCAAAGCTATGCTTATAATCTTCCTCCGGATTGTAATTGTCCAAAGGTTCAAACTTATTCTGGGTTATTTGCAGGTTCTTGATACGGTCCAAGCCAAATGATTTCACCGTACCCGATTCTTCAGCCAACAAATACCAACGATTCCGGGCTTCTTTGATGGCAACAGGACGAACCGTTCTTATTTTGGAATCATCATCATAAAATTTTTCGTAATTGAAAATGACCTCAAAATGATTGTTGATTGCGTGCAGCAATCCGTGGAAATGCTCGGTTCCCAAAGGTTTTCTTTTCTCAAGAATAAATTTTCCCGAAACACTTTTAGAGCGCTGTAAAGCATTAAAAATTTCGAAGGATTCCAATGCTCTCTCATTCTGAGTCTCCATTCCGTCGCTTACCACACGATAAACACCCGCTGAACGATCAAAACTTATCTCGATTTCGTAAATCTCTTTTATTTCCTGAATATCCCGTTGAAACGTACGCTGGGAAAATGTATAACGATCCCCGGAAATTTCTTCCTCCCGCTCAAGAAAATCCATAATTCCTTGAAAATTCAACGGAGTTCTCTTAAGCTTTGATATCACCAGGTTCTGACGTAAAATACTTTCTCTTTTTGACATTGTTTTTTATTTAATCTTAAGGTTTATTCCCGAACGCTTGCATTCTTTTTTACTTTTGAGATTTGAGATTTGTTTTTTTTGAAATCCGGAATTGAAGTTTTTTTTGGAATTTGGAATTTTATGTTCTCTACCAATATTCCCTAAAAAAGAAATCCACTTCCTGCGTAAACAATTTCAGCGGAATCCTATGTTTTAGTTCTCCTTTCAAATGAATGGCAAACATTTCTGAATTTGGAAGATGATCCGACAGAAATTTGAAGGTATCCGCTGCTTTTATCGTCGGATCTTTCGCACCCAAAACCAAATGAACCCATTCT
>DASSWB010000137.1:0-36114 GCA_035705495.1 Salinimicrobium sp.
TTTTACCTGCCCAATACAATTCAGCAAATTTAGGTGCAGAAATTGTATTTACAACGACCAAAACCAAACTCACCAATTGAGCCAACCGCAGACAGACATTAAATATCCCTACCTGTTCAGTCGTGCTATAATATTCTATAAAAAAAGCACCAGCATTTGCCAATATAAAAGAAGCTACTGTGGTAGCCATCATAGGCATTGAAGTAGCTAACAATTCTTTCCTATTGAATTCAGAAGCAATGTATTTTTGCTTATACTTGTTAAAATATTTGAATATAAATAGAGTTGATAATAAAAAACTTAGCATAATACCAACAACAAAAGCATAAATGGCATCTAATACACCATAACTGAAGAAGGAGAGTAGAAGCAAAACAATAATAACTAAC
The DNA here is from genome assembly GCA_035705495.1 of Salinimicrobium sp. Taxonomy (GTDB): domain Bacteria; phylum Bacteroidota; class Bacteroidia; order Flavobacteriales; family Flavobacteriaceae; genus DASSWB01. The sequence continues at coordinate 390 of DASSWB010000137.1, forward strand.
GGCCTGTTAATACTTCTTAAGTACTCCGAAATCTTTAATCTTTTTAAGCCCCTAATAAATTCGACATTAATAAGATTTAAAGTAAAAAAAGGTAAAGCAACGGCACCCACTTGAAGCGCTGGTATATAAGTGATATTCTCAAAAATATTTTCAGAAATTTCTTCAGCAAAAACAAACAAAACCACACCAACCAAAATAGCAAAGGGGAAGGCTAATTGACAGGTGTACTTAAATAATTGCCGCATCTTAGATATACTATTTTCGTCCTCACTAAACTGCCCTACATACCGTAAAACTGCAACATTTAATCCTAGTGCGCCGAATATGGCCAAGGAATTCAATAGGCTCGAAGTGAGCGTATAAACACCCGTTCCTTCTGCACCGTATTTTCTAGCAATGATCAAAACAACAACATAACTGATGAGCATTCCAGTAACTTTAATAATAAAAGTAACGGCACTCCCGAACAATAGTTCTTTTAGATTAGCGTCTTTGGACAGTTTGTTTTTGAATTTTTGAATCAAGAAGAGTAAGAATTATAATTTTGTTTGTGTCAATTGCAGATTCTGAAACAACCCAACAGCTAACGGGTCAGAATAATGGTAAGGAATATTAGTCGTATTTTCCCAAATACCACTCAATCGTCTTTTTTATCCCCGTCTCAAAATTTTCCGCAGCTTTCCAACCCAAATGAGTTTCTATTTTTGTAGCATCAATGGCATAACGCCTGTCGTGGCCTGCGCGGTCTTCTACGTAGGTTACCTGATCTAAATAACTTCCTTGAGCTTTAGGTTTTAAGTTGTCTAAAGTCGTGCAAATTGTTTCCGCAATATAATTATTGTTGCGCTCGTTTCGGCCGCCGATGTTGTAAACTTCACCGGACACACCTTTTTTAAAGGCTAAATCAATTCCTTTGCAGTGATCCAAAACATACAACCAATCACGAATGTTTTTTCCGTCTCCATAAATGGGGATTTGTTCACCTGTCAAAGCTTTTCTTATTACGGTAGGAATTAATTTTTCATCATGCTGTTTAGGCCCGTAATTATTTGAACAATTGGTAATTACGGTATTCATTCCATACGTATGATGATAACTTCTTACCACCATATCTGAACCCGCTTTACTTGCGGAATATGGAGAATTCGGTGCGTAAGGCGTTTCTTCCGTAAACAATCCTGTTTCTCCCAAAGTTCCATAAACCTCATCTGTTGAAATATGCAAAAAACGATTGTTCTCGTAACCTTTTCTATATTGGAAAGGTTTCGCCATCCAAAATTTATAAGCCACATCAACCAAGGTAAAAGTCCCTCTAACATTGGTTTCAATGAAAACCGCTGGGTTTTTAATGGAGTTATCCACATGCGATTCCGCAGCAAAATGAATTACCCCTGAAATATTGTGGTCTTTAAATATTTTTTCGACCAATTGGCGATCACAAATATCTCCTTTGATGAATGTATATCTTTTGTTTCCTTCAACTTCTTTTAAATTTTCCAAGTCACCAGCATAGGTCAATAAATCTAGGTTTACAACTGAAATCTCTGGATTTGTTTTGAGGAAATATGGCACAAAGTTGGAACCGATGAAGCCGGCACCACCTGTGATTAGAATGGTTTTGTTCTGTGACATTTTTTTAGTTTATGCTTTATGCCTTAAGCTGTATGCTGTAGACTCTCTTGTTTTATCGATGATTGGTTCTCGACTCCGCTCGAATTGACATTGTTTTAAGCTGTATGACGGCAGCATTTCATTGATCTCGCTCATTATCGCTTACAGCAATTTTCCCCACACACTCTCTCAAACTCTCCTTCCAATAAGGAATTTCAATATTGAAATCTTTTTTGAGACTTGTCTTATCCATTAGCGAATAAAACGGTCGTTTTGCAGGGGTGGGATAAGCGGCGGTGGGTATCGGGTTCACCTTGCAATCAATTTCGCCAAGTTTCATTATTTCCTTTGCAAAATCATACCAAGAACAAACCCCTTCATTTGTGAAATGATATGTTTGAACTAATTCATTCTTGTGCTCAAGTGTATTATTCAATATAAATTCCGCCAAATCCTTTGCATAGGTCGGTACACCTACTTGATCATATATTACGTTTAATTCTTGTCGCTCTTGCCCCAGTCGCAACATTGTTTTCACAAAATTATTTCCGAAAGAAGAATACACCCAAGAAGTTCGGATTATAATCGAGTTTTCCGGATTAATATCCTTCATAGCTAGTTCGCCGCGCAATTTTGTTTCCCCATACCAATTCACAGGTTGTGTTTGGTGATCGGGCGTATATGGTTGATGTCCTTTGCCGTCAAAAACATAATCTGTAGAAATATGAATCAACTGAACTTTTTCATTTTTAGAAATTTCCGCAAGAGCTTTTACAGCCAAATGGTTAATTTTATCTGCCATTTCGCGGTCAGATTCGGCTTTATCAACGGCAGTGTACGCCGCGCAATTGATGATGGTACCGATTTTATTTCCAATTACAAATTCTGATACGTTTTCCTTATTGGAGATATCCAAATCAGAAGCATCCGTAAAAAAGAAGTTGTACTGCGCATAATGAGATGCAAGTTCCTTTATCTCAGAACCCAACTGCCCATTACCCCCAGTAACCAAAATATTCCTATTCATACAGATTGATGTTGTAATCAAATTTTTTAGCTTCAGAAAAACCAGGTTGCATTTTATCCTTTTCAGATAGAATCATTTGTTCCAACGGAAGCTTCCAATCGATCTGTAAAGCAGAATCATTAAAAAGCAAACCGCTATCATGCGAAGGGGCGTAATAATTATCACATTTGTATGCAAAGGTCGCAGTTTCTGAAAGCACTACAAATCCGTGTGCAAAACCGCGAGGAACAAATAATTGCTTTTTATTTTCCGCGGTCAGTTCTACAGAGACACTTTGTCCATATGTAGGGGAACCTTCTCTAATATCTACAGCCACATCCAAAACACTTCCTTGAAGAACCCTTACCAATTTTGTTTGGGTAAAAGGCGGCATTTGATAATGTAATCCACGGAGCACCCCAAAAGATGATTTCGACTCATTGTCTTGACAAAAATCAACTTTAAATCCAAGAAATGCTTCCAATTCATCCTTTCTGAAACTTTCCAGAAAATATCCGCGATGATCCCCAAAAACTTTTGGCTCACAAATTACCACATCATGGATCTGGGTTCTTTTAAATTCCATCTGTCTTTTTTTCTGCCCTTTTTATTAAATACTGTCCGTATCCATTTTTTTTCAATGGTTCGGCCAAGGCAAGCAATTCTTCTTTCGATATATATTTCTTTTCAAAAGCAATCTCTTCCAAACAAGCTACTTTTAAACCTTGTCTTTTTTCAATCGTATGTATGAAATTTGAAGCTTCCAACATGGATTCGTGCGTGCCTGTATCCAGCCAAGCATATCCGCGACCCATTAATTCCACTTTTAAGTTTCCGCGGTTCAAATATTCCTCGTTCACCGTTGTGATCTCAAGCTCTCCCCTGTCACTTGGTTTAACGTTTACCGCAATTTCAACTACCGAATTCGGATAAAAATATAATCCAACCACTGCGTAACTACTTTTTGGCTGCACTGGTTTTTCTTCCAGGCTCACTGCATTTCCGCTCGCGTCGAATTCTACAACTCCATATCTCTCGGGATCATTTACGTAATATCCAAAAACGGTTGCTTTTCCTTCTTCTTCCACATTTTTTACCGATTGAGTCAGTAATTCACTTAAACCATGTCCGTAAAAAATATTATCTCCCAATACCAAACAAACGTCATCATTACCAATAAAATCCTTCCCAAGGATAAATGCTTGAGCCAGCCCATCTGGGCTCGGTTGTACTTTATATTCAAATCGCATTCCCAGTTCTGAACCATTTCCCAACAATTTTTCAAAATTTGGTAAATCCTCGGGTGTGGAAATAATCAAAATTTCCTTGATGCCAGCGAGCATTAAAACTGACAATGGATAATAAATCATGGGTTTATCATAAATGCTCAAGAGTTGTTTTGAAACTCCTTTTGTAATTGGGTATAATCGGGTTCCGGATCCTCCGGCTAGTATGATTCCTTTCATTTTTTTAAGCTTTCGGTTTTATTTGGCTTTAAGCTGTATGGCGTTAGGCTTTAGGCTTATTGCTTACAGCTCATTTTTAAAGTTTCAGTCTCGACTTTTTTGCCTACAGCCGGTTACTTTTTTGCTTTAGGCTCTATGCTTTAGGCTGTAAGCCTTTGGCTTTAAGTACATTTTGAGTTTTATATTTTCTATGTCGAGCTTGTAATGCTGTAAGCTGTATGTCTTTAAGCTATATGCAGCATTTCAAGACGTATAGTTTAATGGTAATTTGTGGCTCCCTACCGCTTATGGCTTAAAGCTATTTTTTCAAACACTAGACTTACTTTTTGCTTACAGCCTACAGCCTAAAGCTTATGGCTTATCGCATCCCTCCTACTTCACCAAAAACCAATTGTTCAACAAATTCTCTCTGTTGTAAAGCATGGTTTGTTTGGTCTTATAATCGATTACAGTTTTTCCCGCATACATACAAATAGCTTGTCCTGCGGCAGTATCCCATTCCATAGTAGGAGCAAATCTGGGGTAGCAATCTGCTTGACCTTCAGCCACCATACAAAGCTTTAAAGAACTACCCTTGGATGTACTGCTGATTTTGCCATGCTCTTTTTCCAATTCCAAAATATATTCCTCGGTTTCTGGAGACAGATGTGATTTACTCGCTACGACGGTATAACAATCTTTCTTAACAGTTAACGGTAATTTAGTCGCGCTTTCCTGAATTTTTTCGAAATCCAAAAATTCGGAGATGTCTTCGACTTTAAAAGACCCTGATTCTTTATCTGCAAAATACAATTCTCGCAAAGCCGGAACATAAATAACACCCAAAACCGGAACTTGATCCTCGACCAAGGCAATATTCACGGTAAACTCACCATTTCTCTTGATAAACTCTTTTGTTCCATCTATAGGATCAACAATCCATAATTGGGACCAGTGTTTTCGATCTTCGTAAGGAAGATTTTTGCCTTCTTCAGAAAGCACTGGAATATTGGTCTTTTCCAAATGCTCCATAATAATGTGATGTGAAGCAAGATCGGCCTTGGTCAATGGTGAATCATCTCCTTTAAAATCTACTTCAAAATCTTCGTTTTCGTAGATTTCCATGATTCGTTTACCGGCGGATAAAGATGCTTTTATTGCTGTTTGCAGTAGTTTTTTCATTTAATAATAGGTGCTTTAGGCTGTAGGCTCTATGCTGTAGGCGCTATTTTAAGGTTATACAGTTTCTAATTCAAGCTTATTGCCTATTGCCTATTGCCTATTGCCTATTGCTACGTGCTTTAGGCTGTAGGCTCTATGCTGTAGGCGCTATTTTAGGGTTATACAGTTTCCAATTCAAGCTTATTGCCTATAGCCTATTGCTACGTGCTTTAGGCTGTAGGCTCTATGATGTAGGTGCTATTTTAGGGTTATACAGTTTCTAATTCAAGCTTATTGCTTATAGCCTAATGCTAGGTGCTTTAGGCTGTAGGCCCTAAGCTGTGGGCTCTATAGCATTTTGTCAGTTTATAAATTTTTTAATTCCGCTTATAGCCTATAGAATACTGCATAAAGCCTTTTTTACGCGACTGTAGCCTGCACGAAATGATTTCTTTATTCACGCTTATAGCCTATAGCTTAAAGCATATAGCTTTCATATTACACAACCATCCCAGCCGCAACAGTTTCGTTTGTTGCTTCGTCTATTAAAATAATGCTTCCCGTATTTCTATTATCCCGGTATGAGTCAATCATCAAAGGTCTTGTAGTTCTAATTGTCACCCGTGAAATGTCGTTCATATTCAGATCTTTGCCTTCATTGTCTCTTTCAAACGTATTAATGTCCATTTTATAAACCACTTCTTTTATCATTGCGCGCTCTTCCTTTGAAGAATGTCTGATAAAATATTTTGCCCGGGGTTTGGCAGGTGAATTGTTCAACCAACACAACATGACATCAAATTCCTGTGTTGCTTCAGGCTGATTGTTTTTTCTAACAATCATGTCACCTCTCCCCACATCAATATCATCTTCCAAAGTCATGGAAATAGACATAGGGGCATAAGCTTCTTCAAGTTCCTTTTCGCCCGAATTCATGGACTTGATCTTGGATGTAAATCCTGAAGGTAAAACGGTAACCTCATCTCCTATTCTATAAATTCCGCTTGAAACACGCCCAGCATAGCCTCGGTAATCAATGAAACCTTCACGTTGTGGGCGCAAAACAGTTTGAACCGGGAAACGTGCATCAATTTTATTGATATCACTGCTAATATGCAGGGTCTCCAAAATATTAAGAAGCGTTCCTCCTTGATACCAATCCATATTTTCTGAACGATTCACGACATTGTCCCCTTTCAAAGCACTTATTGGAATAAAACGTACATCTTTCACCAATAATTTTGAAGAAAACTGTTCAAATTCAGCAAGAATATTATTGAAAACTTCTTCGGAAAAATCAACCAAATCCATTTTGTTGATGCAGACAATAATATGTGGAATGTTCAACAAGGAGGCAATAAATGAATGGCGCTTAGTTTGCTCTATGACCCCATGACGTGCATCAACCAGAATCAAGGCGGCATTTGCCGTGGAAGCACCTGTCACCATATTACGCGTATATTGAATATGCCCAGGTGTATCTGCAATAATGAATTTTCTCTTCGGAGTTGTAAAATAGCGGTATGCAACATCAATGGTGATTCCTTGCTCCCTTTCATCTCGCAACCCGTCAGTAAACAATGCCATGTCAACACCTTCATGTCCTTTTTTGGCACTGGTTGCACTTACTGCCGCAAGTTGATCCTCAAAAATCGATTTTGAATCGTAAAGAAGTCTACCAATTAAGGTACTTTTCCCGTCGTCTACACTTCCTGCTGTTGTGAACCGTAGTAGTTGATTGTTGTTTATTTCCATTTTTTTAATTGCTTTAGGCTTTATGGCTCTACGCTTTAGGCTGGTCTATATAATCACAAAAACCATTATTACACAAGCCTTTTACTTAGATTAAATAATTTTTTTTTAATTCCATTAATATCGTTATCCAATTTTGCATAGGTTTCTTCGTCTATATACTCTAGGTCACGGGAAAGAATAAAGAAATATTCTAATTCGTGTGAAGAACCTAACGCTATTTGAATAAAACGGTTAAAGTCCTTATCCGAACTTCTTCCACATCCTTCGCTGAAATTGGAAGGAATTGAATAAGCAGCTCTTTGCATTTGAGAGATAAGCTGGTATTTCTCTGAATGTGGAAAGGATTTCGTAATCATATAAACTCCTAAAGTCAGTTCATGACTTATTTTCCAAACATCATATTTTTTAAAATCTCTCATTTTTGTTGTAGTCTTTCAATTTTAGACCCGCTCCCAGCTTATAGCCTTATAGCTTAAAGCTTTTTTTAAAAATACCCCTGCCGCTTTCTATCTTCCATAGCGGTTTCGGAACGCTTGTCATCAGAACGATCGCCTCTTTCTGTCTTTCTCATTCCAGAAACTTCTTGGACAATTTTTTCCAATGTATCTGCATCTGATTCAATTCCACCAGTAATCGTGATATCACCTAATGTTCTGAACCTGATTTTTTTCTTCACGACCTCTTCGTGTTCTTCCAATTTTAAAAATTCTGAAGTTGGAATCCACGAATCATTTCTCCAAACAACTTCCCTTTCATGGGCAAAATACAATGAAGGAATGCTGATGTTTTCTCTCTGAATATAACTCCACACATCCATTTCTGTCCAGTTACTAATTGGGAAAGCCCTAAAATGTTCTCCCTGGAAACATTTTCCATTTAAGAGATTCCAAAGTTCGGGTCTTTGATTTTTTGGATCCCATTGGCCAAACTCGTCCCGATGCGAAAAAAATCTTTCTTTGGCCCTCGCTTTTTCTTCATCTCTACGACCACCTCCAATGGCACAATCAATTTTATTACTTTCTATCGCATCTAATAAAGTGGTAATTTGAAGCGCATTCCTTGTCGCATTCTTACCCTTTTCCTCAGCAACACGATTCTGATCGATGGATTCCTGTACAGAACCAACAATCAGTCTAACTCCCAAAGATTTCACAAGATCATCCCGGAACTGAATCGTTTCGGGAAAATTATGTCCCGTGTCCACATGCATTAAGGCAAACGGAATTTTACTAGGGTAAAAAGCCTTTTCAGCCAAGTGTGTTACTAAGATCGAATCCTTTCCTCCTGAAAAAAGAATAACAGGATTTTCAAATTGAGCCCATACCTCACGTAGAATATAAATGGCTTCCGATTCCAATTCGTCCAGGTAATTTAAATAGTATTTATTCATTTTCTTCGGTTTATCTTCGGATTAATAAAGTCCATAATTTTAATTACAGCTTCGTTTATACTTAATTCTTCTGTTTTTATAGTTATGTCCGGATTTTTAGGAGATTCATAGGGAGCGTTTATTCCTGTAAAATTTTTTATTTCCCCTGCACGTGCTTTTTTATACAATCCTTTAACATCCCGTCTTTCACATTCCTCCAACGAGGTATCAACAAAAATTTCTATAAATCTATCTTCTCCAATTATCTTACGCATCATTTCACGATCCTTTTCCAAAGGGGCTATGAAAGCAGCAATTACTACTATTCCAGCATCCACAAAAAGTTTGCATACTTCGGCTATTCTACGTTGATTCTCACTTCTATCTTCTTCAGAAAAGCCAAGATTATTGTTCAACCCACCTCTAATATTATCCCCATCGAGTGTATAAGTATGGATGTTCTGCAAAAACAAATTCTTTTCCGCCAAATTGGCTAAGGTTGACTTTCCAGATCCGGAAAGTCCTGTAAACCATAAGACAAAAGCTTCATGACCCTTCAATTTCTGGCGCATTTCAGCAGTTATGTCGTATTCCTGCGGAATAATATTATTCATTTATTACTGTGTTTTTTTTCTTTCTTCTATTTTCAACTCCAAAATCAATTTTGTACCACGCCCTTTCATGAAGGTAATATAAAACCATTTTGGTGACCACCTCAACCAATCCAATTTTTAAACCTGTCATGGCATTTCCAGAAATAATCCATGCCAACAACATTGTGTCTATCGTTCCTATAATCCGCCAACTTATTGATTTAAAAACATGTCGTAAATGACTGGTTGCGTTTAATCCTAAACCAAATTTTATTTTAAACCAAACCCGTTCATGACAATAATACAACAGCATTTTTGTAACAACCTCAGCACCTCCAATTTTTAAGGCAGTAAGGGGATCTCCAGAAATTATCCAAGATAAAATAATGGTGTCTATGGTACCAACGAACCTCCAAGTTACGGTTTTTACAACATGTCTTTTTCTTGAATCATCTCCCATATAAACTAGCGTATATAAGCTTTATAAAATTTAACTTCGTTGATAATCATCTTCAATTCGCACGATATCATCTTCTCCAAAATAAGTACCATGCTGAACTTCGATGAACACTAATTTCTCTTTCGTAGGATTTTCTATCCTGTGTTTTGCCCCCAGAGGAATAATGGCAACTTCTCCCGTTTTGTAATCCTTTACCTCACCATCTAAAGTCACACGGCCCATTCCTTTTACCATCGTCCAAACTTCCGCTCTTTTATGATGATATTGGTAAGATAACCTTCCGCCGGGATTTACTTCAATCCTTTTGACTTTATACGCCTCATTATCTTCGAGTACCCAATATTGGCCCCAAGGCCTGATATCATGCTCCATTTTCAATCGATTAAATTAGACTTCTGATTTTCCAATTCTTGATAAATATTTTTTACATCCTGAGATGATTCCCGCTTCAAAATAAGATTGGCATCATTCGTAGCTACAAAAATGCAATTTTCAACTCCAATAAATTTGGTGAATTTTTGAGAACCAATTACAATATTTCCATTTTGATCAATAGGATAATCTTGATCCCTCAAATAATCATACACTGCTTCAAAACTCCCCATATCACTCCATTCAAAATCTGCGGCAACAACTTTTATCTTATCGCTCTTTTCCATTACGGCATAATCCACACTAATAGAGGGTATCTCCATGGATGATTCAAACTCGAGTTCAGCATTCTGGGCCTTCTTCCAAGCTTCTTGGGATTTTTGAAAAACCTCTGGAACGTATTTCTGCATTTCTTCTAAAAACACTCCCGCCTTAAAGCAAAACATTCCGCTGTTCCACAAAAACTTTTTTGAATTCAAAAATTCCAATGCTGTTTCTCTATTGGGCTTTTCACGAAACGAAATCACATTTTCCAAGTCGTGTTCAATATAACCGTATCCCGTCTCTGGTTTTGTAGGTTTCACTCCAAAGGTAACAATTGCATCATCGGAGGCTAACTCTATTGCCCTGTTAATCGCTTTATCATATGCGGCACCTTCTTTTATAATATGATCTGCAGGAGTCACAATTAAAATATCCTCCGGGTCAGCGGCAAATGCGGCAAATGCAATAGCAGGCGCAGTATTTCTGGGCGTCGCTTCTATTATATTCAAATTATCCTCAACACCCAATTTCCTCAGACTTTCTTCCGAAAGATGATGGTTATCCTTATTTCCCACAACGATCAGTTTATTCGCAAACCGCTGGTTCCTTTTCACTGCCAACTCGAATAGAGAAAAGTCAGCGAATAGATTCAAGTACTGTTTTGGTCTAGATTTTCTCGAAAGTGGCCATAATCGGCTGCCCACTCCTCCGGTAAGTATTACGTGAAATATGCTCATTTTCGCTTTATTGTCTATTCCTGCCATTTCATGGCTTCGCCGCTGCAAGTCCCAAAAAGAACTTCCAAAAAACAGCAATTATTCTATAAATCCTTTAAATATAGGTGATTCACAAAAGTGGCAAAAGTAAAAAAACGGTTTGTATTTAAGGTGTTTATTAGCTGTAAATTTTTTAACATTTAAGATTCTTACCAATTGTGTATCGAAAAAGCAAAAACAACCGGCTATACATTTTAAATTTTCATTTTAATGTTAATGATAAAGCCCAAATTGGAAAGAACCAATCGCATTCGATTTTTCCCGACTTCCTTTACCATAGCTTCCTGATTTTTGAATGCTCCTTCTTCCAATATGATTTTATCCCCTGGAGCATACTTCGAAATTCTCATCTCTTCTAAATCCTCTCTCCCCAACCAGTCCTTTATTACTTTTATTTCTTCATCTTTTACAACGGCCGGTTTCCCCAACCAAAAGAGATACCTTACAATCCCATTGACCAAGAACACGCGATCTCTTTCAGATTCCTCCAGATTGACAAAAACATAAGATTTAAAAAGCGGAACCGAGACTTTCTTTTTTCTATCGCTCCATTGTCTTATTTCCGTTATTAAAGGACAAAATACATTGATTCCAAGTGCTTCCAAAGATTTTGTTACCTCCTTCTCGGCTTTTGGTTTTGTATATAAAACGTACCAGGGCATTTACTGATTTTTGAAGTAAGGAATATTTATTTAAAAACATCCAAAGATAATTCGCGATAAAATTAGTCAAGTTTGGGACTTGATCCCTAAATTTAAAAATTCTTTCGATTAACAGCTCAAAAATTCAGACGAATAGTACGCAGTTCGAAAAAATCTTCCCAATAAAACCAAAAATTAGATGGTATTGTAATATTTCTTGAAATAATTCAATACAATTACAAAATGTGAATTGCAGAAAAACCTCTTTTATCTTTTTTGTAATTTAGCACTCCTACTATAAAACTATGTTCAGAGAAAACGAAAATCTTTTCAATGTTCTTTTTGAAGCTGCTTCAGAAGGGATTATTGTTGTTGATGAAAGTCAACTTATTGTGGCGAGTAATATTGCCGCCGAAAAAATGTTTGGCTACGAAAAAGGCACGCTGAACGGAAAACCTTTGAACATCTTGATTCCGCCCCGATATAAACCTGCGCATCCAAAACATTTTGAAGGTTTCATGGAACACAGCGAAAAACGGCAAATGGGTCATGGCCGGGATTTATTCGGAATAAAAAAAGACGGAACCGAATTTCCCGTTGAAGCAGGATTGAATCCTTTTAAAATGGGTGAGAAACAATATGTCATGTCATTAATTATTGACATTTCCGTCCGAAAAGAAACCCAAAGACAAATTAGGGAGCTTAACAGTGAACTGGAAGGTAAGATTAAAGTCCGCACCAAAGAATTGGAGGAGAGCATTGGCAAACTTCAAAAAGTCAACCTCAGTCTAGAACAGGAAATTAAAAGACGCAAGGAAGCCGAAAACAAAATAAAAAACGCACTGCAGAAGGAAAAAGAGCTTAACGAACTCAAAACAAAATTTCTTTCCATGGTTTCGCACGAATTTAAAACACCTTTAAGTGGGATTTTGACTTCGGTGATGCTTGCCGGTAAATATAAATTGGAAGATCAACAGGACAAACGTGATAAACATTTCAACACGATTCGGAACAAGGTGCATTATCTGGATAATATCTTGAACGATTTCCTTTCCATAGAACGTTTTGAGAGTGGAAAAGTCAATTATAAATTCACCACTTTCAGTTTGAGCCGTTTGATAAACGAAGTGGTTTACAACGCAAATGTAACTTTAAAAAGCGGACAAGAAATCCAGTATCCGCAGCATATTGAGCACATCACATTACATCAGGACGAGAAAATATTGGAATTGGTCTTGTCGAATTTATTGAGCAATGCCATTAAATATTCTCCTGAAAATTCCCTGATTAAATTTGAGATCAATCAAGAAGGCAAAAACCTTATTTTCGAAATCACAGATGAAGGTATTGGGATTCCGGAGAAAGATCAGAAACATATTTTTGAGCGATATTTCCGAGCCGAAAATGCTTTGCTGAACCAAGGGACCGGGATTGGTTTGAACATTGCCAAAGTCCATTTGGAAAATTTGGGTGGAAACATGAGTTTTAGCAGCGTTGAAAACAAAGGTTCAAAATTTAGGGTGGAATTGCCAATGAACAAGGAATAGTCCACAAAAAAACAAAAAAAATGACAAAAATTTTATTTATAGAAGACGATACGGTGGTAAGGGAAAACACCGCCGAATTATTGGAACTTTCAGATTATCACGTTACTACTGCCGCCAACGGAAAACAAGGTGTTGAGCTGGCAAAAAACCTCATCCCCGATATTATTATTTGCGATATCATGATGCCCGAAATGGATGGCTATGGTGTTTTGGAAAACCTATCCAAAAACCCAGATACGCAGCAAATCCCTTTCATTTTTTTATCTGCAAAAACAGAACATAAAGACATACGTAGAGGCATGGATTTGGGCGCCGACGATTATCTAACCAAGCCTTTTGAGGAAGAAGATTTGATCAATGCCATTGAGAGTCGGTTGGCGAAAGTGGCCATCCTGAAAAAAATCAATGCTGAAAAACCAAAGACGCAACCTGAAGTTGAAAAAATCAATGACCTAAACGACTTACGGGAAATTATGCGTCAGTTTGAATTGCAGACTTTCAAAGCAGGTGAAAGTATTTACGAAGAAGGCAAACAGAACAATTATTTTTTCATGCTTGAAAAAGGGGTGGTGAAAAACCACAGAATGGATGCGTACGGAAAAGAATTGATTACTTCTATTTATAAAGAAGGTGATTTTTTCGGGCAGACTTCATTTAGCAAGCACAGCACTTATGAAGAATATGCCACGGCAATGGAAGAAACCAAAGTTTACGCGGCTACAAAAGAAGAATTTCGTGATATTCTGGCAAAAAACAACAAAATCACTTTGGACTTGATCGATGTTTTGGGTGAAAACATTTCCGGCATCAAAGAACAACTTTTGGAAATGGCTTATGGCTCGGTTAGAAAGAAAACTGCACGTACTATTTTATTGTTTTCCCAAAAAATACGTCGCTACCCCATGCAAAGCATTCGCATTTCACGCAGCGATTTGGCCAGCGTGGCAGGAATGGCACCCGAAAGTCTGATCAGGACACTTTCAGATTTCAAAAAAGAAGGACTTATAGAAATAGAAGGCAGGAACATCAAAATTTTGGATGTGGAAGCCTTGAAGCGAATTGGGTGAAAAAAAGTCTTTCCCAAATGCCCTTACCTCCACCTCTCCCCAAGGGAGACGAGCTATGTTTCTTAACGTCATTGCGAGAAGGCGATAGCCGACGTGGCAATCTGTTGCTATTAAAGTGGAATTTCACTCGCCAAACATGTTAACAATTATCCCATTAATCGAGAAACAGATTGCCGCACCTCATACCTCGGCTCGCAATGACAGGTTAACAATAAACTAATCAACCCATTAACCAATCCACCTATTTACTAAAAACAGATTGCCACGCTCCGTGCCTCCGCTCGCAATGACATTTTCAAACAAATCAATCAATGAAACACATTAACTTGAACATAAACTGATTTCAGTCATTTTTCGCGGGGGGCTTCTGAATTAAATTTGCCTTTAATTTAGAAGTGGATCATGATGAATATATTGTTGCCAACAGATTTTTCGGACAATGCAAAGAACGCGGCTATTTATGCCATGCAACTTTTTCGCGAGGTGCCTTGTCATTTTCACCTTCTTCATGTTTTGCAAATTCCCATTGGAGCCGTTGGTTCCAATCACGTCCAGATGTCGTCTGGCGTCAAGCAACAATTCGATTTGCTGCTGGACTTTTTAAACAGCATCAAACCAAATCCGGAACATCAGTTTCATGTGTCTTTTAAAACGAATTTTCTTTTGGAAGCCGTCAGGCAGCAAGTTCAGGAGAAAAATATCGACTTGATTTTAATGGGAACCAAAGGAGCAACCAATGCCGGTGCTTCGGTTATTGGTAAAAACACATCTGATGTGATGATGAAAGTAAAATGCCCTGTTTTGGCAATTTCCGAAAACGCGGTTTTCAACGGTCATCGGGAGGTGCTTTTCCCAACCGATTACAAAGTGAGCTACGGCGGAAAGATGTTGAGCACGCTGCTCGATTTCATTTCAATGTCCAAAGCTTCGGTGAATATTCTTGAAATTTTTAATTCGGAAAAAGAACCGACCAATGAGCAAGGTTCGAATAAAATTTTCCTTCAGAATTCATTTTTGCCGAACACAATGCGTACTCAAACTTATTATCGAACCAAAGATGATTTCTCAAAGGTTTTGCAGTCTAATCATAAGGTGGACATGATTGTTTTAGCCGCCAAAAACCTCGACATCTGTTATAAACTTCTGAATCATCAGCAAAACGATCCCATTACTTTCATTAACAAATTACCACTCTTGGTGCTGCACTAGAGACAGATTTTTTTTCAGAATAAAAAATTGTCTTGTTTTCAGAAAAGAACAAGTCTCTATTCTATTTCCTTTCATCGGAAGCGGTCTTTTATATTAAATCCGAAATGACTGATTAAAAACCTGAAATCCTGAAAAAGAAACACCATATATGACCTTGCTCATAAGCTGAAAGGGAAGATATTCGGAATTTTGCATAAGAAAATAGAAACCAAATTAAATCATTTATCATGAGTACTATAGAAACTAAAACCGTAGCCGAATTGGTCACCGAAAACATTAAAAGAGCCCAAGTTTTTAAAAAATACGGAATTGATTTTTGTTGTCAAGGGGGCATTAGTGTTGAAAAAGCTGCTGAAAAATACAATGTAGATTACAACAAGTTAAAAGATGAACTGGCAAATGTGGAATTCAACATTACTCGCGCCACCGATTACGATAACTGGAAACTTGATTTCTTGACCGATCATATTTTAAATGTTCACCATGCTTATGTTGAAGAAAACCTTCCAATTTTAAAACAATACGCTGAAAAGGTGCACCGTGTTCACGGTCATCACTATCCTGAATTATTGGAGATCAAAAATATTTTCAACGAGCTTGCTGGCGATTTTGCCGCACATTGCAAAAAAGAAGAATTGATCCTTTTCCCATTTATCAAAAAAATGGTCGCCGCCGAGAAAGCAGGAGAATCATTACCTCAAGCACATTTTGGAAGCGTGGACAATCCCATTAAGATGATGGAAGTCGATCACGAAGAAACCGGTGAAGCCATGAGACAAATCGCAAAATTGAGCAACAATTACACGCCGCCATCAGGGGCTTGCAACACTTACCGTGCATTTTTTGCCCTTTTGGATGAATTTGAGCAAGATTTGCACCAACACGTTCATTTGGAAAATAACATCTTGTTTCGCAAATCTTTGGAATTGGAAAAAAAACTGAAATAATCCGTTTAATCGATGATGCTTTTTTGCATTCGAAAAATATTTACTAATTTAAACGTCAAGTTAATGAAGATGAAGAGGCAAAATCTAAAAGTTTTGCCTCTTTTCTTAAATAAAACAACCAACTAACCCACCAATCAATGAAAAAAGAAAAGAAACTCTGGATTGCTTTTATCCTCGTCAGTGCCATTTCCTTTGCCGTTTTGGGCTACTACGGATTTGAAATTTACCAAAAAGCACCACCGCTACCTGAACGCGTGGTCACGACCGATGGAACCTTGGTTTTCGACGGGCAAGACATTAAAGATGGCCAAAATGTTTGGCAAAGTATGGGCGGACAAGAAGTGGGTTCCATTTGGGGCCACGGCGCCTATATTGCTCCCGATTGGACTGCAGATTGGCTGCATCGCGAATCACTTTACATATTGGATCAATGGGCACAACAAGATCACAATCAGAGTTACGAAAGTCTGAGCAGCGAAAAACAAGCTGCACTGGAAAGACGACTTCAACTGGAAGTCAGGGAAAACACCTATAATGAAGCTGATGGCAGCATAACTGTTTCTCCCATGCGTGCAAAAGCCATTGCACATCTTTCTGATTATTATGAAGGCTTGTTTATGGATGATCCAGAGCTGGACGCGTTGAGAGCCTACTATGCCATCCCGAAGAATTCAATTAAAGATGAAGCACGTATGCAGCAAATGAGCGCCTTCTTTTTTTGGGCCACATGGGCTTGTGTCACCGAAAGACCTGGAGAAGATATTAGCTACACCCACAACTGGCCCCCGGAAGAACTGGTCGGCAATAAGCCAACTGGAGATTTATTGATCTGGACTGGTTTCAGCATCATTTTATTGCTCGTGGGGATTGGCATCATGGTATTCCACCACGCACGCATCAAAGAGGAAGAAGAACCTGAGATGCCGGTTGAAGATCCGCTCATGCGGCAAACGCTCACTCCTTCAATGCTTGCCGTGAAAAAATACATGTGGGTGGTAAGTATTTTGGTTTTGATCCAGGTTACGCTCGGTGTAATAACCGCGCATTACGGCGTTGAAGGCGATGCTTTCTACGGATTTGACCTCGCTGAAATCATGCCTTATTCCATCTCCAGGACATGGCACGTACAATTGGGAATTTTATGGATTGCAACTGCTTGGCTAGCAACAGGATTATATATTGCACCCTCAGTAGCGGGAAAAGATCCGAAGTTTCAGAAACTGGGCGTGAACTTTTTGTTCATTTGTTTGCTCATTATCGTTTTGGGTTCCATGGCCGGACAATGGATGGGTGTGATGCAAAAATTAGGATTGGAAACAAACTTCTGGTTTGGGCATCAAGGTTATGAATATGTTGATCTGGGTCGTTTCTGGCAAATTTTCTTATTGATTGGCTTGTTCTTGTGGCTGGCTTTAATGGTTCGGCCTTTAATGCCAGTAATCAGGAGCAAAACCCCTGAAAAGAGTTTGCTCATTATGTTCCTCGTTTCATCTGCCGCCATTGCTTTATTTTACGCCGCAGGTTTAATGTGGGGCAGACAAACAAATCTTGCCATTGCCGAATATTGGCGTTGGTGGGTGGTTCACCTTTGGGTAGAAGGTTTCTTCGAGGTTTTTGCGACCGTGGTTTCCGCTTTCTTGTTCGTCAGGTTAGGATTGCTTCGAACAAAAACAGCGACTTTAAGTGTGATTTTGGCTACAGTTATTTTCCTTTCCGGCGGAATTTTGGGAACTTTCCATCACTTGTATTTTAGTGGAACCCCAACTTCGGTAATGGCCATTGGTGCGACATTTAGTGCTCTGGAAGTGGTTCCTTTGGTTTTAATCGGATTTGAGGCTTACCACAATTACCGCTTGAGTAAGGCAACACAATGGTTGAAAGATTACAAATGGCCAATTTATTGTTTGGTGGCAGTAGCGTTCTGGAACTTTTTCGGTGCTGGAATATTAGGGTTTATCATCAATCCGCCCATAGCACTTTATTATATTCAAGGTCTGAATACCACGGCAGCACATGCGCACGGGGCACTTTTCGGTGTATATGGTATGCTTGGAATTGGTTTGATGCTTTTCGTATTGCGAAGCATGTACCGCGTTCAGGTCTGGAATGATAAATTGATTGGTTTCGCTTTTTGGTCCATCAATGTCGGTTTGATGCTCATGTTGATATTGAGCTTGTTGCCAATGGGCGTGCTTCAAGCAGTAGCAAGTGTTAACGAAGGCATGTGGTACGCAAGATCGGCCGAATTCATGCAGCAACCTCACATGGATATCATCAGGTGGTTGCGCGTTGTGGGCGACACGATTTTTGCAATTGGTTTGTTTGCTTTTGTCTGGTTCGTTTTCGGATTGAATTCCAAAAAGAAAATTCCAAAAGATAAAATGCCATAAATTATAATTAGGTTGTTTGAAAAGCTTCGACGTAATTCTAGATATTTCAGTATCTATAATCCTTAGAAGGGAAACACGTTCAAGAGACAAAACTTAAACTTTTCAAACAACCTTTTTTTATTTTGTAAAAAATGCAGCAAATTTTCAATCTTAAAAAACATGTGAATATTGCGCTAAGTTTTTTCTTGGCGGCAGCATTGCTGGGAATTTTTCTCAGGTTGTTTTTTGTGATTTCCATTCCTGCGAATTTCAGGTATGTGGTTCACGCACATTCACACGTCGCTTTATTGGGTTGGGTTTATTTGGCGCTGCTGAGCATCATTTATAAAATGTATTTTTTGAATTCTGAAAAACAGAAACGCTACCTCTATATTTTTTGGTTTACTTTCATCACCTTGATCGGGATGCTTTTTACATTTCCGTTTACGGGTTATGCCTTGTTCTCCATTATATTTTCGAGCTTGTTCTTGATTGCCTCCTATTTTATGGCCTGGTTTGTTTTTAAAAATATTCCGCAGCAATTCAAAAAAACCAATTCTTATACCTGCATCAAGGCTGCACTCTGGTATTTGATTATTTCCAGTATCGGACCTTGGGCAATTGGTGGCGTGATGGCGACTTTGGGAAATACTAGCATTTGGTATAAACTGTCCATTTATTTTTACTTGCATTTTCAATACAATGCTTGGTTCATTCTCGCTTTGATCGGAATTCTTTTTTTTATTTTTGAGAAATTCCAAATTGAAATCGGCAGGAAGCAATTCAAGAGCTTCTTCCTTCTTTTGAACCTTGGGTTGATTTTTAGTCTATTTTTATCGGCTTTATGGGTTGAAAATGTGCCGGTATTCATCTATATTTTAGCAGGTATAGGTGGGATTCTTCAATTTGCGGCTTTCATTCAGTTTTTTTCAATTCTAAAAAAAGCATGGAAAAGATTTGCTGTTCATCTTTCAGGTTTTATCCAATCCATCTTTAAAATATTGATTGTTTTTCTGTTTATAAAAGTCGGAATGCAGTTGCTTACCGCCGTTCCGTTCTTTGCCAATCTTGCGGCGCTTTATACCGATTTCGTGATTGGTTATTTGCATTTCACGTTTCTTGGCTTGGTGAGCATCAGCTTATTCGTGTTTTTGGATCACTTTAAATTACTGAAGCTGCCAAAATGGGTATTTTCTATTTATTTCTGCGGATTTATTATTTCTGAAATCCTTATTTTCTACAAAGGAACTGCCTATTGGTTGGGCTGGAGTATTTTTGACGAATACTTCAAAACCTTGGTAGTTATAAGTGGTTTAATGCCGATAGCCATTGGAATCCTGTTATTCTTGAATTTGAAAAAGATTCCGAAGTAAAAAAGAAAATGTAAATGCTGGAGAGGGAGTTGTAAAAATTTAGAGTTGCTTTTTGTGCTCTTCACTTCTTTCTTTAGAAAAACGATATATTTTTCTAATTAGAAAAAAACCAACTACAAGCACCACTAGCACTTGTAATCCAATTAAAAGATAAATTAAGGTCATAAAAAAAAGATCAACGGATACATATGAGGTCATGAATCCAAGACAGCAAATTTGGGAAAATTATAACATACTTATTACCGTTATTCGTCTTTTTCTTGCCATTTCTAACAAAATTTTAAAAATAAATTCCTTCTCAATTTTATAGCTTTAGGTGTATTAACGTTTTTTACATAAGTGTTAACTATTTTAACATAATTAAATCAACCTCGTGCTAATAATCTTTAACAAAGATTACTTTAGCGTGATTCAAAAAATAAACCAAGTAGGAAAAACCATTCCTCCTAATTGACTAATATGAAGACATTTGTTAAAGCGTTGCCTGTTCATGAAATTATCAGGGATTTAGCCACGCAATTCGGTGTGGCAATAGAGGAAGACTGCGGAGAACTCACAATTCAATTAGCCGAAAATCTCGGGGAAGGTTTTATTCGCGGAATCAGCTTTGAAAATGGCATTGGCGTAATAGAATACAGGTGCACGTTTTATAAAGACATGGAACTGCACTTTACAAAAAACAATACGCATCCTTTAAAGTTTGTTTTCTGTTCAAAAGGAAGAATTGATCATACCTTTGAGGATGACGATGAAGTACACACCATTCATACCTACCAGAATATCATCGTTTCCAGCAGCGGACATAACGGACATGTACTTTATTTTAAAGCAAATGAAATCACACATGTTCTGAGCTTGGAAATAATCCGCGAAGCATTTAATTCCCGAAACAACCATGAATTCAAGGATTTAAATAAAAATCTAAAAAATGTTTTTAAAGATGCAAATGCGAAAGAACATTTTTTCTATCAAGGAAACTACAGTATTAAAGCTGCAGATATTGTTGATGATATTAACACAAAACAAGTTTCCGGTTTTCTGAGATCCATTTTTCTGGAAGGAAAAGCTTTCGAAATGTTGGTCATACAAATTGAACAATATCAAGATGACCAGAGAGATGATAAATTACCGCAAATCTTAAGACGGACTGATGTTGAAAAGGTTAAAAAGGCCATCCAAATTATTGAAAATGATTTAGGACAAAATTTTTCAGTAGATTTTCTTGCGAAGGAAGTGGGCACCAATGTTAACAAGTTACAAGATGGTTTTAAGTACATGTTCAACTTGACGGTCAACAAATATATGCAACAAGCCAAACTTGAAGCTGCGAAAGAAATGTTCGCCAAAACCGATTATAATATTTCACAGATCGTAAATTTGATCGGGCTTAATAATAGAAGTTATTTTTCAAAGGTCTTCAAAGAAAAATATGGCGTAAGTCCGAAATATTTTTTGAAATCAAGAAAAGACAAGGAAGGTGAAGATGAATTGAACGACGACAGAAATTAAACATCCAATAATTGGTTTCTTTTCGATTTTATTGATGTCATTTCTCTTCAGACAAAAGAAACCGCCACAGACACCGTTTCCGAATAACCAATTCGTTTCAGAACTTGTTCTATTCTTCCTTGGCAACTGTGACGGTTCTCAACCAACCAAACAAACAAATTTTATTTTACCTCATTTTTGATCGCGGATACTGTTTCAGCATTATTTACGCCCAAACCTTCTTGTTGGTGAATCAACAAACCATTTTCATCAAATACACTGATGATATTGGAGTGGGAAAAATCCATCGGTGAGATTTTCTTGTAACTCACGGCCAGAACGGCTGCAAACTCTCTCGTATCTTCGGGCGTACCACGCAAGAACATCCAGTGATCATCTTCCATCAAATTTTCTTTTGAAAAGGTTTTTAATCTTTCAGGAGTGTCGGTTTCAGGATCAATACTCACCAAAACAAATTTTAAATTTGAAAGTTCCTTTTCAGAAAACTGAGCTTCAATATTTCTCATATCGGCCACCAATCTGGGACAAGCGGCTTTGCACGAAGTATAAATCATCACCATCACCACTACGTCACCTCGAAGTTCTTTCAGTTCCAACTCTTCATTATCTTGGTTGGTCCAAGTTGAAGGAAGATTGTAAATGGATAATTCAGGTAATTCCTTGGTGATTTCAACTTCCGTATTTTCTTTCGAAGCAACTCCCGATATCATACTATCATCAGGTTTGTTACAACCAATCAACATGCTAAACACGACGGAAAATAATATTATTTTTTTCATTTTTTTAGTTTTATAAAATTTCAGGAGCAACGTCTTTTACACATCTGAAACCAAGGTTTTTCACATTATAGTTTGCTTTCATGCTTCCGCGGAAAGCATAGCGCATAAAAGCAGCATAGTTCATTAAATCTGATGCGCCCAATGCCGCAGCACCACAAAACAAGTTGTTATCTCCGGTACTTCCTTTTCGGGATTCACCCGAAACCATTACAGAATTGAAGTCGAGTGTCCACTCCCAAACCAATCCGTGCATATCATAAACACCCCAGTAGTTTTTAAATGTTTTCCCTATCTCATTATTATAGGTATTGGGTGTTTCATACCATTTCAAAATATACTGGTTATAATTAGCCTCTTCCCGCGCGTCAGCCATTTTTTGATTTGCCATGGCTACATATTCCCATTCATCAACTGTTGGTAATCGTTTACCTTGACATTCGCAATAATTTTTTGCAGCGTACCAAGAAACGTTGGTGACCGGTGAATTTGCTGGTAACGTTCCAAAATCCTCATCAGATTTCCACTGACTTAAATAATTGGCGTCTGCAAACAATCTTTTTACCTCTGATTTTTTCCATCGAGGGAATTTTTTCACGAACTCAGCAAATTGCTCATTCGTTACAGGATAAACATCCATGGAAAAATCATCAATTTTTACTGCGGAATTTGCTCCGTATAGCGGCATGAACTCTCCTCCTTTTATCTCAACCATAGGTACGGATTGGCAATAAGCCCCAACTTGTACCATTACTGCGAAACAAATTACCAATCCGACTAGAGTTTTCATTTTTTTTAGGTTTTAAAAATTATTTATTTATTGCTTAACCATTTGAGTGGTTACCTCCGTTTTATTGTTCCCCCAGTTATTATAGATATAGGTAAGAACGTTCGCTACATCAGCATCTGAAATATTCTGGGGCGGCATCATACTATTGTATGTTTGGCCATTTACTACGATCTTTCCATTTAACCCGTGCTTCACAATTTTTATGGCACGTTTTGGATCTGCATTCAAGTAATCTGAACTGGCAAGCGGAGGGAATACACCTGGAATTCCTGTACCTGCTTGTTGATGACAGGCCAAACAGTTTTGGCTATATATTACTTTACCACGTTCTATTTTTTCGGATAGGGAAAGCATATCAACAATCTCTTCAGTTTCACTGCCGGGTCCGTCGAGTGCAAGTCGTGTTTCTGGCTGATACAATTTTTCTTCTATTTTACCACCAAATACCACTTGGTTTCCTTTACCTTCTACTTTCAGAATACCCAACGCACCTTTGTTGAAAGCTCTGAAAATCGAGTGGTCAACAAGTACATATTCACCCGGAACATCAACTTTGAATTCTACCATGGCAGCTCCACCAGCAGGAATTAAAGTTGTTCCTATATTTTCATTGACCATTTTACCGCCTTCAACATATACTTTGTCAAAAATCTCACCGATCAAGTGAAAGGAAGAAACCAAGTTTGGTCCCCCATTTCCAACGTATAATCTTACGGTTTCACCAACTTCGGCAGTTATTGCATTGTCGCCTGTCAAAGCTCCAACACTACCGTTGAATACAACGTAGTCTGCATCTTCCTCAACAGCTTTATTCATATCAAAAGCCTGCAAACCTTGTTCTCCATAATTTCCGGAAGTATAAAAATCACCTTGCATAATGTAGAATTCCTTATCTACAGGAGGAAGTCCCCCAGCAGGTTCAACCAATATCAAACCGTACATTCCATTTGCAATGTGCATACCAACCGGAGCCGTTGCGCAATGATATACATACAAACCTGGATTTAGCGCTTTAAAGGTAAAAACAGCTTCATGGCCTGGAGCCACAAAAGATGATTCTGCTCCACCACCAGGACCGGTTACCGCATGTAAATCGATATTGTGCGGCAATTTGCTGTCTGGGTGGTTTTTCAAGTGAAATTCGATTTCATCCCCCACTCTGGTCCTGATAAAACTACCGGGAACGGTACCGTCAAAAGTCCAGTAAACGTAAGTTACACCATCGGTCATTTCCATCTCCTTTTCTATGACCTCCATATTGACAACCAATTTTGTTGCAGCCCTATCTCCAACAGGACGCGGAACAAAAGGAGGCGCTGTTAGCTCAGCTTCCATTTCGCCATAGACATTCATTTTTAAAGGATCGTCATTTTTAGCTTTCGCATTTTCACAAGAAGTAAAAAGTCCGAATAAAAGAATAGTAGCAGTGAAAAAGACACCAAATTTTAAGTTCATTTTATTAGCAGTTTTTTTCATAATTGACAAATAATAAGTACATTGATTTTATGGTACAAATGTCAGGCAGAAGGGCAGTTTTAAACATGACCCCAATCATATTGAGTAACAATTCTCAAAAATTTATTAGCGCCAAAAACCTGATATTTATCATGTTTGACCTGCAGATGGAAATCTAATTTTGCAGCTGTTCTTATTAATAGGTATTAAAAAAAATTGAGATATGATCATAAAGGAAATAGTAAAGGAGCTGGAAACGGCAGAAAAGCCCGTTGCAAAAATGTTGAGAAAGGGAGAAGCGTTTAATGTGCTGGCAATAGGTTTTAGAAAAGGAATGGTCCTCACTAAACATAAAAGTAATTTGCCAGCAAGATTGGTGGTTATAAAAGGAGAAGTGGTTTATAATAATGATTCCAAAGGAACCACTCTATCACTTTATGACGAATACGAAATTCCGGTTGATGAAATTCACTGGGTAGAAGCAAATGAGGATAGTATTATCACTGTAATCAAGGGAGAAGTTTAATTATTCATTGATTAGTTTTTCAGTTTTAAAAAATCAGTCTTTAAAATGAATTAATAGCGTCTTTCTTCTGAACAGATTTTATTGAAAACCCGTGAACATGAATGAATTAAAAATTGTTTCCCCTCAAGAGGCCGTTGCAAAAGTAAAATCTGGAGACAGAGTATTTTTTCAAGGTGCGGCAATGACTCCCAACACTTTGATTGATGCCTTATGTCAAAATTATAAAGGACTACGAGACATTGAGATTTTTCAAATCCATACTGAAGGTCACGCAAAATATACAACCGCACCTTACAACGAAGCTTTTATTGTAAACAGTTGTTTTGTTGGAGGCAATGTGAGGGCAACGGTCAATTCCAATTACGGTGCTTACATTCCGATTTTTTTGAGTGAAATTCATTTACTTTTCAGAAAAAACATTTTGCCTTTAGATGTGGCATTTATACAAGTTTCCCCACCGGATAAACATGGTTTTTGCTCACTGGGGGTTTCGGTGGATATCACTTTACCCGCAATTCAAACCGCAAAAAGAGTTATTGCACAAGTGAATCCGCAGGTGCCGAGAACGCATGGTGACGGAATTATTCATGTAAGTCATATTGATGCAGCTATTGAAATTGATGAACCTATTCATATTTCCAAGATTGCAACACCGACAGAAATCGAGCAGCAAATTGGAAAACATGTTGCAGCTTTAATTGAAGATGGCGCAACTTTACAAATGGGAATCGGCGGAATTCCGAATGTGGTACTTGCAAATCTTGTAAACCACAAAAGATTGGGAATTCATACCGAAATGTTTTCCGACGGAATTTTACCCTTGGTTGAAAAAGGAATTATCACTGGAGAGGAAAAAGAAGTAAAAACAGGCAAAATAGTCACGTGTTTTGCCGTTGGATCCCAAAAATTATATGATTTTATCAATGACAATCCATTGGTTCATTTTAAAGAAGCTGCCTACACAAACGACACTGCGATTATTAGAAGAAACCCAAAAGTCACCGCAATAAATTCAGCAATAGAAATAGATATCACTGGCCAGGTTTGCGCAGATACAATAGGAAAATTCCAGTATTCGGGAGTTGGTGGCCAAATGGATTTCATCCGCGGAGCTTCTTTATCTGAAAGCGGAAAAGCAATTATTGCGATGCCTTCCGTTACAAACAAAGGCGTTTCCAAAATTGTTCCGTTTCTTAAAGAAGGTGCCGGCGTGACAACAACCAGAGCACACGTTCATTATATTGCCACAGAATATGGCGTTGTTGATCTCTACGGAAAAAATCTAAAACAGCGGGCAAAAGCATTGATTTCCATTGCGCATCCAGATCATCGGGAAGCGTTGGAAAAAGAAGCTTTTCAACGATTTAATTCTTAAGAAGTTGACTTGACAATTTCGGTTAATTTGTAACTTTAGAAAGATTTTTAAATTTAAGAAAATGAAAAGCAGTTTCAACCAGATTATTGATGACGGAAAACCGGTTTTAATCGATTTTTTTGCCGATTGGTGCGGACCTTGTCAAACTTTGGCGCCCATTTTAAAAGAGGCAAAAGAGGAGTTGGGCGATCATGTGAAAATAGTGAAGGTGGATGTTGATAAAAACCAGCAATTGGCATCGAAATTTCAAGTCCGCGGAGTACCGACACTCATTTTGTTTAAGGACGGAAAGCAACTTTGGAGACAAAGTGGTTTGATCTCAAAAAGGGATCTGGTACAAATTATTAATTCCCATCAATAGATTTTTGAATGATCAAAGAAAACCTTCTCCTCGATTTTGGTGCAAAAAAAGATTTGTATTCCAAAGGCGACCAGCTTTTTAATGAAGGTGATGCGGCCGTGAATTATTACCAAGTGGCTTCGGGAGAAATAAAAATGAACAATTACAATCTAGACGGAAAAGAATTTATTCAAGGAATTTTTTCAGTCGGAGAAAGTTTTGGCGAACCGCCGCTTTTTGCAAATGTAAAATATCCAGCAAACGCCGAAGCAATTACAGATTCCGAAGTCATTATACTTTCAAAAGAAAAATTCTTTCAACTACTGACTTCCAATCCGGAAGTGCATTTGGAAGTGACGGAAACTTTGGCGCGCCGACTCTATTATAAAGCAATAATGGCTTCCGAGATTAGCAGTCAGGAACCCGAACACAGAATTCTTCGGATTTTGGATTATCTCAAAAAACATGTTCATAAAGTGGAAGGAAAATTCAGCTTTAAAGTCGATTTAACCCGACAACAAATTGCCGATCTCACCGGATTAAGGGTTGAAACTGTAATCCGCGCAACCAAAGCCTTGGAAAAGAAAGGAGAATTGAAGATAAAAGAAAGAAAGGTTTATCGTTAATTCATTTTTAATCAAAAACTGCTCATTATCAGTTTTTTACGATTGATAAAATCTTCAAAAAACAATGTGTTTATGATTTTGATCATATTTAATTTTTGAGTGTGACACTACTTTTACACCAGAATTAAAACACATAATCTCATGAAAATTTATAGAGCTTTGTTAGCAGATTTTGAAGAATTATTTTTAGGTTATTCCGCTTTGGCAGTAATTCTATCCAGTTGTATAGGTTCAGTTGCCGCAATGACCGTTTTGATCAACGGGCATGATACGGGACAAATGATTCAGCTTTTTTTGGTCGTTGCATCAAGCATGTGGTATAACACTTCAGTTTTAGCACAAATGAAACCTAAATTTGTATTTAATTCCTTACTTTTCAATATAATATTGAGCGTTGTTTTGATTGGCATCAACGTTTGGAAAATGATGTATTAAAATGAAAAAAGATATACAAAACAGGGAGGATGTTTTCCTCCTTGTTTCTACTTTTTATGCTAAGGTGAGGACTAATAAAGAAATTGGTCCTTTTTTTAATGAAACGATTTCAGATTGGCCCGCACATATAGAAAAGCTCACCGATTTTTGGGAGACAAATCTGTTTTTTGCCAATAAATTCCGCGGAAATCCCATGAAAGCGCATCAAGAAGTCGATGCAAAATTCAACCACAGCATTGAACAGAAACATTTTGGCGAATGGCTGAATATGTGGTTCGCAACCATTGACGATCTTTTTGAGGGAGAAAGAGCGAATATTGCAAAAAACCGCGCAAGAAATATGTCAACTCATTTGTTTATGCATATTTACCAAAGTCGGTAAATAATTACGGCACTAAATAATTCAGAATTATGAATTCTGAATTAATAATTGTTTTTCACCGTCCTTGAGGGTTTTTCATTTTCGAAAAACGTGGCAATCTGTTGCTAATACAGAATAAAATTTGTTGTGTTAACTTTTTAAACCGTCATCGAAAACAGCTGTGTTGCCGGTTGGTGACGTTGTAGGTGCAAATCAAAAGCCATGCATATATTACGAACAAACGGTCTTCCTTTTTCGGGAACGAAAATCGAATTCCCTCTGATCTCAACCAATCCATCAGCTTGCATTTCTTTTAAACTTTCCAATACAGAGGGAATTTCGGGAAAGTAAAGATTCTCTTGGCTCCAGGAAGTTTTCAAATCACACATCAGGTTCAAAATATGCTTTCGTATAATTTCATCTTCATTCGTCAGTAAATGTCCACGGAAAATTGGCAACTCATTATTTTCAATTTTGTCATAATAATCTTCCAACTTCTTTACATTCTGTGCAAAACCACTCCAACTGTCGCTAATGGCAGAAACGCCCAAACCAACCATTACTTTGGTTTTTGAAGAAGTATATCCCATAAAGTTTCGATGCAAATTTCCGTTTATGGTTGCCTTGTACAAGGAATCGGTTTTTAATGCAAAATGATCCATTCCAATTTCTATATATCCCGCTTCGGCCAACATTTTTTTTCCGGTTTCGTACATCTCCCTTTTCACTTCCGCTGTTGGAAGGTCTTCATCTTTAAAACCACGTTGACCGTTTCCTTTAATCCAGGGTACATGCGCATAGCTGTAAAAAGCCAGCCGATCTGGCATTAATTTCTTGGTTTTCTCTATAGTCGATTTTACATGATTTAAAGTTTGAAACGGAAGTCCGAAAATAATATCGTGACCAACAGATGTGTAACCAATTTGTCTCGCCTGCTCAGTCGCATTTTTTACATTTAAAAAAGGCTGAAACCTGTTGATTGCCTGTTGAACAACAAGATTGTAATCCTGAACCCCATAACTGACCCTTCTAAAACCAAGATCGTAAAGCACTTGAAGGTGTTCAGATTTTGTGTTGTTTGGATGACCCTCAAAACTGAAATCGGTTGTTTCAGCTTTTATCGCTTTCTGAAAAAGTCCGTCGATAAGCCGTTTTAAATTTTCCGGAGAGAAAAAAGTTGGAGTTCCCCCGCCCAAATGGATTTCTTTAATTACGGGTTTTTCCGAAAAAATCGATAAATACATCTGCCATTCCTGTAGCACCGCATTAATGTATGGCGATTCTACATTGTGTTGTTTTGTGATGCGTTTGTTACAACCACAGAATGTACAAAGACTTTCACAAAACGGAAGATGGATATACAAACTTATACCTTCGGTTTTATTGCTTTCCAAAAATGATTTTTGGAGTTTGTCAAGATATTGGTCAATATAAAACTCAGCTTCATTCCAATAGGGAACAGTCGGATAACTGGTATATCTCGGTCCCGGTACATTATATTTATTGATTAAATTTTTCTCCAACATGTATTCCAGATTTTTATCTTTTTTCAGCACAAAATTACAGCGAGTCTAAAGTTCAGGACATGATTTTGATCAGCAAAATCAGGAATCTTTACTTTTTTGTTAAAAACACAAATGATTGAAGTATAAAGAATTATTAAAATTCCCCAATATGGTCAGAAATGGTGTTAATTATTTCTCAATCAACATAATATTAAAACTTTTTGAAGGGCTGAAGGTTATTTTTGATGGAAAGAAAACTAAAACTTTTTCCTATGACAACATATAAACCCTCGAAGATTTTAAAAGAATTGAAGACGCTAATTTCTTATAGCTGTTCCAACAATACTCAGTTTGATTCTATTAAAGAATCTATGCACGTAGCGATTATCAAGAAATATTTTTGTGCGAATAAAGTATCATTCGACTATAAAAACAGCTTGATCAATTTGCAAATTCCAATCAATCAAAAAGAATTTACAAACGTGACCTTGGAATGTCAGGATATGGAGAAATTTTTGACCTCCTGCATACAAAAAGACGCTACAAGTTTATCTTTTTACCAAAATATGTTGACTTACTATAATGTGGAAAGGAATGTAGCGTAAAGGCCCATCCCTAACCCTTCCCCACGGGAAGAGGACTTTTAAAAAACAAAAATCCCGCTAAATTGCGGGATTTTTGTTTTAAAAGTTTTTTAGCTCCCTCTCCTAATGGAGAGGGCGGGGGGAGAGGCTCCTTCGACTCCGCCAAAAAGGCTCCGCTCAGGACAGGCTTCTCACCGATTTTCTTGAATTAAAAAACCGAACTGCTTTCACAATTCGGTTTTCTTTATTTTCTGTTGGCCTACTAGGGCTTCCTTCGGCTCCGCCAAAAAGGCTCCGCTCAGGACAGGCTTCTCGCGGATTTTCTTGAATTAAAAAACCGAACTGCTTTCACAATTCGGTTTTATTCATTTTTGTTGGCCTACTAGGGCTCGAACCTAGACTCTTCTGGACCAAAACCAGACGTGTTGCCAGTTACACCATAGGCCAATGCTGTAATGCGGATGCAAATTTAAAACAAAGTTTGGGTTGTACAAACATTTTTTCATTTTATTTAATCAATAAAAATACGCGGCTCACATTTGATGAATTATTATAAAAAACGGTTTGTATCACAATAATTCGGCTCATTTCACATTTAATGAATTCCGAATCAATTCGAGAAAAAAATAGGCTTTTCATATCGGTTTTCCACTCAATGGAATATTATTTATTAAATTCGCCACTCTTTCTCATTTAAAGGAAATATGAAAAATTTGAGCTTTAACAAGTGGAATAAAATTTTGGGATGGTTGGCATTTTTAATTTCCCTTACCGCCTATTGGTTAACAGTAGAACCCACTGCCAGTTTTTGGGATGCGGGTGAATATATTTCCACAGCCTCAAATTTGGAAGTCGGTCACCCTCCTGGAGCTCCACTTTATCAGATGTTGGGAGCATTTTTTTCCAATTTTGCGGCAGATGAAACTCAAATAGCGCTCATGGTCAACATGATGTCGGTTTTTTCGAGTGCATTTACCATTTTGTTCATGTTCTGGTCTTTGACTTTGATAATTTTGAAAATTTCCGGTCGCCGGTCAGAAATTTCTTCCGGTAAAAAAATCGCTGTGTTGGGAAGTGCCTTTGTAGGTTCATTATCGTTTGCATTTACCGATAGTTTCTGGTTCAATGCCGGTGAAGCCGAAGTTTATGCGATGGCAACTTGCTTAATGAGTATTCTTTTTTATCTCGCGCTTCTTTGGGAAAGGGATATGTTTGAACCGCGCGGAAATAGATGGGCAATTCTTATTTCTTTCGTCATCGGTTTGTCTTTTGGAGTGCATTTCATGGGACTTCTTACAATTCCCGCTATCGGATTTTTATACTTTTTTAAAAATTATAAAACCGTTACAATCAAAAACTTTATTATCGCAAATATTGTTGTGGTAGCAATTTTGATTTTCATTTTTATTTTCCTGCTCCCATACACACTTACGTTTTTTGCCGCTTCGGAAGTATTTTTCGTAAACACCTTCGGATTGCCGTTCAATTCAGGTACGATTATCGCCGGACTGGTTATCATTGCTGCGTTTTACTTCGGAATTAAGTACACAAGACGGAAACATTTCTATCAATTAAACACTCTCTTACTGTGCATTTTGTTCATCTTGATTGGTTTTTCAAGTTGGATGATGCTTCCAATCAGAGCAAATGCCCAAACCGTGATCAATGAAAACAATCCAAACAACGCCCGTGAACTTTTAGCTTATTACAATCGGGAACAATATCCCGAAACACACCTTTTTTACGGTCCGCAGTTCACCGAAATCTACGGCGGATTAGATGAGAACAATCCCTATATTGACGACAAACCTAAATACGAAAAAGATGTTGAAGCTGGTGAATATGTGATTGTAAATGAATATGAAAATGTAAAACAAAATACGAGCGACGAGCACAAAGCATTTTTGCCAAGGATGTGGAGCACCGAACACGCTGCCAATTACATGGAATTTACAGGTCCGCTGGATTTTACAATCAAGCCTGAATTCCAATCGAATAGGGAACTTGTGGCTGCTGTAGGAGCTTTTAAACGTGATGCAGCTAAAGGGCGGATTGATAGCGAAGATTATGAAAACTTCTTGTCGCAATTCCGGGAGTATTTGGATATTGAGAAACCTTCGTTCGCATCCAATATTGGTTATTTGCTGGAATATCAAATCGGTTACATGTATTGGCGTTATTTTATGTGGAATTTTGTCGGACGGCAAGATGATATCCAAGGAAAATATGACGATCTACACGGAAACTGGCTAAGCGGAATTGAATTCATTGACGAATGGCATTTGGGTCCACAGGACAATTTGCCGAGTGATATTGAAAACAATAAAGCACGGAACACCTATTATTTCTTGCCCTTGATTTTGGGACTAATTGGTCTGTTTTTTCATTTTTCAAAAGACAAAAAAACATTCTGGGTGTTATTGGTATTTTTTCTTTTCACTGGAATTGCCTTAAAAATTTACCTCAATGAACGCCCGTTTGAACCTCGGGAAAGAGATTATGCCTTGGTCGGTTCATTTTATGTTTTTGCCATGTGGATTGGCATTGGTGTATATGCTTTATTCGATTGGATGAGAGATTTTCTGAAACCAAAAATTGCTGCTCCCATTGTTATTGTTGTCAGTTTGTTGGCCGTTCCAACACTTTTAGCTTCGGAAAATTGGGATGATCATGACAGGTCAAATCGAAATTCTGCACTTATGATGGCCAAAATGTATTTGGATTCGGTTGATGAAAATGCAATTCTCTTCACCATTGGGGACAATGATACTTTTGCGCTCTGGTATGCACAGCAAATTGAAAAATACCGTATCGATGTCCGGATTATCAACACGAGTTTATTGGCAACCGATTGGTACATTGACCAAATGAGAAGAAAAGCTTATGAAAGCGATCCTGTCAAAACCCAATTGGAACATGAAGATTATGTTTATGGAACCAACGATGCCGTATGGTTTCAACCAAGAACAAACGATACCATGTTGATCAAATCTTGGTTACGGTGGATCTCCAGCGATGATTTAAGGACGAAGGCCCAGTTACAGAATGGACAATATGTGAGTACTTTCCCAACAAAAAATATTCGGATTCCAGTAGATAAGGAAAATGTTTTGGAAGCAGGA
Source organism: Salinimicrobium sp. (assembly GCA_035705495.1). Taxonomy (GTDB): domain Bacteria; phylum Bacteroidota; class Bacteroidia; order Flavobacteriales; family Flavobacteriaceae; genus DASSWB01. Next base: position 33,759 of record DASSWB010000137.1, read on the forward strand.
ATTGTGGATCCTAAAGATGCCGATAAAATTGTGGATCACATCAATGTGAATATTGACAACGACATTCTTTACAAAAACCGACTACTTATGTTGGATATTGTTGCCAATGCAAATTGGACACGACCCATTTATTTTACCGGTGGAAGTTATGGAAATGACGATTATTTATGGATGAAAGACTACTTGCAGCTGGAAGGTGTGGTTTACAAATTAGTACCGATAAAAACACCGATAAATCCGCGTATTCCCTATGACATGGGAAGGATTGATTCAGAAAAAATGTATGAAATTGTGAAACGTTGGGATTGGGGAAGTTCAAACAATCCGGATATTTATCACGATACCGAAACAAGAAAGAATTCGATTACCTATAGAGGAAACCTTGCACGTTTGGTTGAAAAACTCATCCAAGAGCAGGATACCGCGAAGGCCACGGAAATTATTGATTTGGCCATGGAAAAAATGCCTGTTGAATATTATGGATATTATACGCTGGTAGAACCTTTCATTAGTGGGTATTACGAAGTAGGAGAAGTTGAGAAAGCTAGGGAACTATGGAAAAAGATCGCGACGAAATATCAGGAGAATTTACGCTATTACAGCAATTGGGACGAGGAGAGGCAAATTGCTTATGCCGAAGAAATTGTAACCGATATTGAACGATACAGAAGTTTGGTGGATATGCTGATCATTCATCAAGATGAAGAATTAGTGCAAGAGGAAGCAGAAACATTCAACAATTATCTGCGGCTTTTTCAACATTTTTATCAAGATGAACCCGACGATCAATTACAAACGAATCCAGAACCTGATCCGGAAGCAGATGCTTTGTTCAATCCAGAATTTTCGCAAGAGCGATCTTTAGATTCTTTTAATAGAGTTGAAGAATAATATTTTTTAAATTTAGAATATTCCTCATCAGCCTGAATTTTTTCAGTGTTAAAAGAAAATTTTAAAGATTATGAAGCCCTATTTCATTAAAACGCCATTGGTACTCAAGAAAATATTCACAAAAAGACTTTGGGATATACAGGATGTGCCGAATGCCGTTTATTTGACATTTGATGATGGACCTACACCGGAAGTAACTCCTTGGGTTTTGGAACAACTGGAAAAATATGACGCAAAGGCAACGTTTTTTTGCATTGGAAAAAATGTGAAAAAACACCCTCATTTATTCCGACAAATCATTGAAGCCGGACATAAAATTGGAAACCACACAAACAACCACATGAATGGTTGGCAAACACCAGCTCCTAAATATTTAAAAAACATTCAGAAAGCAGAAACAACAATACAAGTCAATTGGCCAAAGGATAAGTTGGATGAATTTTCAAGAAAAAAATTGTTCCGGCCACCTTATGGTAAAATGAAGTTTTCCCAAGCCAAGGAAGTCCTTAAAAAAGGTTATCAAATTGTAATGTGGGATGTTTTGAGCGCCGATTTTGACAATAGGATCAGTCCTGAAAAATGCACATCAAATGTGTTAAATAATGTAGCGAACGGAAGTATCATTATTTTTCATGACAGTTTAAAGGCGGAGAAGAATTTAAAACACGCCTTGCCAGCTACTCTGGAATTTTTGAAAAAGAAAAATTTGAAGTCTTTACCTATTTAGTATATTCTTGAAGCATTCCGATCAAGGTATTTGCATCCTGCTCCCCACTCTGCCGCCACTTCATTTCACCAGATTTGTAGATCATCAAAGTAGGAAGTGATTTAATACGCAAAGCTTCAGCCAATTCAGGATTTTTATCAATATCGATTTTAATAATTTTTCCTTTGTCACCTATTGCAGCCGCAACATCGCGTAAAACACTGTGCATGGTTTCAGAAGAAGTATGCCAATCTGTATAGAAATCCAGAAGCACGGGAATATCCAAATCAATTAATTCACCAAATTTTGACATAAGCGATTGTTTTGATATACAAATATAATATATTAAACAACAGATTGATCCCAGAGCAGTATCTTCAATCTTTAGCCTTTCCTCAAAGTAATTTCGGTAATTTCAGGCCAAATACCGACTCTTCCGGGATAGCCTAAATAACCAAAACCGCGATTGACGTAGAGATAACGATTGTTCTCCTCATAGGCACCTGCCCAATTCTTGTACCGATACTGGATGGGACTCCATTTAAGACCTAAAACTTCAATTCCGAATTGCATTCCATGTGTATGTCCGCTTAAAGTTAGCTGATAATTTTTGGGATCCGATTTTATTTTTTCCTGCCAGTAAGAAGGGTCATGACTCATGAGCACTTTAAAATCCGAAGCATCAACATTTGCCGCAGCTTTATCAATGTCACCAGCTTTTTTGAATCCGCCGATTCCCCAATTTTCGACACCAATTAA
>DASSWB010000138.1:0-16323 GCA_035705495.1 Salinimicrobium sp.
GATTCAAAGCCATTTTTTATCTTTACAAAATGAAAATCCTTTTTAAGAATATACATCAACTAATACAAGTCAGGGAAAAATCCGTTGAAAAACTTTCCGGAGCCGAAATGAAAGAACTTCCAATTATTGACAACGCTTGGTTGTTTGTGGAAAATGACTTGATTTCCGACTTTGGAAAAATGGAAAATCTTCCAGAAATCTCAGTAGACGAAACCATTGACGCCACAGGAAAAATATTAATGCCAACTTGGGTTGACAGTCATACACATTTGGTTTATGCCGGTAATCGGGAACAGGAATTTGTAGACCGCATCAACGGACTTTCCTACGAAGAAATCGCATCGCGAGGTGGCGGCATACTGAATTCTGCAAAGAAACTTCAGGAAACCAGTGAAGCTGATTTGTATGAGCAATCCGCAAAACGTTTGCAGGAGGTTATGAAAATGGGAACCGGTGCAATCGAAATAAAATCCGGTTACGGATTGACCACCGAAGCAGAATTGAAAATGCTACGTGTGATTAAAAAACTAAAACAAAATTTTGAACTTCCCATTAAAGCCACCTTCTTAGGTGCACACGCTGTTCCAAAGGAATTTAAAGAAAATAAAAACGGCTATTTGGATTTGATTATCAATGAAATGCTACCTAAAATCGCTGAAGAAAATCTGGCCGAATTTGTGGATATCTTCTGTGAAAAAGGATATTTCACTGTTGAAGACACGGAAAAATTACTTTCCGCAGCAAAAAAATATAATTTGATCCCGAAGATTCACGTAAATCAATTCAATTCCATTGGTGGTATAAAAACCGGTGTTGAATATGGCGCGCTTTCCGTGGATCATTTGGAAGTAATGGATTCTGAAGATTTTCAGCATTTAAAAAACACGAAAACAATGCCCGTGGCACTTCCCTCCTGCTCACTTTTTCTGAGCATCCCATATACGCCGGCACGTGAAATGATAGAAGCTGGTTTACCACTCGCACTGGCAACCGATTATAATCCGGGGAGCACACCCAGCGGGAATATGAATCTGGTGGTTTCACTCGCCTGTATCAAAATGAAAATGACACCCGAAGAAGCAATCAATGCTGCCACGATAAACGCCGCTTATGCAATGGGACTGAGCCATTCTCACGGAAGCATCACCAAAGGAAAAGCAGCCAATTTAATTCTGACAGAAGCGATTCCTTCCTTCGGATTTCTTCCTTATTCTTTTGGCGCCAATCACATAGAATCGGTTTTTATAAACGGAAAAAAAATCTAATGCCAAAACTGAAATTTTACAATTCAGCGCAAATTCTAAAACTTACTTCGTTGCGTTCGGGAGAAACAAAAGCAGGTGAAAAATTCAGTTTTGTTTCCAGTCTTGATGAATTAAAAAATTGTAGTGCCCAATTCGTTCTGTTCGGGATTCCCGAGGATATTGGTGTCCGCGCGAATTATGGAAAACCGGGTACTTCAAATGCTTGGAGTTCATTTTTAGCTGCTTTCGTCAATATTCAGCAGAACCGGTTTTTTGATTTTGAAAATCTGATTTTATTGGGAGAAATAAATTGTTCCGAAGAAATGCAAAGAGCTTCCAATTTGGATTTTTCCGATCCGAATTACGCTGTGAAAATGGGCGAATTGGTCGAAAAAATTGATGAAGTAGTAGCCGAAACAGTGAAAACAATTATTTCCGCAGGAAAAATACCCATCATTATTGGCGGCGGACATAATAATGCATTCGGCAATCTAAAAGGTGCTTCAGAAGCATTTTCAACCACAGTTAATGTTATCAATATTGATGCGCATACCGATTTACGTCAGCTGGAACACCGTCATAGCGGCAACGGATTCAGTTATGCGCGTGAAAAAGCATTTCTGAAAAAATATGCTGTTTTCGGACTTCACGAAAATTACACGCCCCAATATATTTTTGATAAAATGAATGCATTGGACGATTTGAAATTTACGCTTCTGGACGACTTTTTACTTTCCGAAAAAACATCAGCATTTCAAGAAACCATCAATTTTGTGAATTCAGAAAAATTCGGACTCGAAATAGATTGCGATGCAATTTCCGGGTTTCCAAGCAGTGCGGTTTCTCCAAGTGGATTGCTTTTTGAGGAAGTCCGTGGTTTTATCAAAATGGCTTCGAAGGAAGAAAATTGCGCTTATCTCCATATTTGTGAAGCAGTTGCAACTGATTTTTTCCCAACTGGAAAAGCAATCGGTTTCATGGTTACTGATTTTTTAAAATAAAAAACCACCAGAATCTGGTGGTTTTTATAGTGGTTTCCTGTTCTTTTATTAGAACTGCTCTCTCCCCGAAAAATGAAAAGCAGCTTCAATTTCTGCATTCTCGTCGCTATCACTTCCGTGAACCGCATTTTCTCCAATAGAAGCAGCGTATTTTTTTCTGATGGTACCTTCCGCAGCATCAGCTGGGTTGGTGGCACCAATTAATGTACGGAAATCTTCAACCGCATTTTCTTTTTCCAAGATAGCGGCAACAATGGGTCCGCGTGTCATATATTCCACAAGCTCTCCAAAAAATGGACGCTCTTTGTGAATTTCGTAAAAAGTTTCAGCATCTTTACGTGTCATTTGTGTAAGTTTCAAAGCAACAATTCTAAATCCTGCGGAATTGATTTGCTCTAAAATCCCTCCAATGTGTCCTTTTTCAACAGCATCGGGTTTTAACATGGTAAAAGTTCTATTTCCTGACATTTTTTCTCTTTTTATAAAATTTTGTGCAAAAGTAATCTTTTCATTTTCAATTACAAGAAAATATCTTTCTTGAATCAAAAGAATGAGATTCCGAAGCAAAACTCAATTCAAAAAAATTGTAAGTTTGCGTTTATGACAAATGAAGATATTTCCAAGATAAAATCCTTTCTTTTTAAATCAAAAAATGTGGTTATTGTTCCGCATAAAGGACCCGATGGCGATGCAATTGGTTCTTCTTTGGCCATTTTTCATTTGTTGAAAAATGAAGGAATCAACACCACGGTTATTTCGCCAAATGAATTTCCCGATTTTCTGAAATGGATGCCCGGAAGTGAAGAGATTTTGATTTACGAAAAAAATGAATCCGAAGCCGACACAATCATCAGTACCGCGGATGTTGTTTTTACGCTAGATTTCAACCATTTGTCCCGTACTGGAATTATGGAGCCTGTTTTAAAACGAGCCACTTCCACCGCGAAATTTATTTTAATAGATCATCACGAGCAACCGGACGATTACGCACATTTTATGTACAGTGATGTTTCGATTTGCTCAACTTGTCAAATGGTTTTTCAGTTTTTTGACAAAATGGATTTGGCTGAAAAAATCACTCCCGAAATGGCGACATGTATTTACACTGGTATCATGACCGATACTGGTTCTTTTAAATACAGATCCACCACAGGCGAAACCCACCACATTATTGCCCAATTAATTGAAAAAGGTGCTGACAATACGACGATTCACGAAAATATTTACGACACAAATTCCTATGAAAGATTGCAATTATTGGGTCGGACATTAAGCAATTTAAAAGTCATAAATGAGTTGAACGTTGCTTATACCACCTTGACTCAGGAAGAGCTCAATCAATTCAATTTTAAGAAAGGCGATACGGAAGGTTTCGTGAATTACGGATTATCATTGGAAGGAATAATTTTTGCCGCTATATTTATTGAAAATGAATCGGAGGGAATTGTGAAAATTTCATTCAGGTCAAAAGGGGATTTTTCGGTGAACGATTTTGCGAGAAATCATTTTGACGGTGGCGGACATATAAACGCGGCTGGAGGTAAAAGTCAGTTGAACATGCAGCAAACGTTGGAAAAATTTATATCACTTCTACCACAATATCAAGAAGAACTTATAAAATGAAGAAAATAATTTTTACACTGATTGCAGCGATCACATTGGTTGCATGCAAATTTGGAGATCAAGAAGCCAGACGTCCGGTTTCGCAAAAATCGGGTTCGTTTATCGATGAATCGATTGAAATGAACAAACAATTGGTTGCCGAGGAAGAAGAAATCATCAAAAAAATCATTGAAAAAGATTCGACTGAAGAATATCACGCTTCCAACGGCGGATTTTGGTATTATTATCAGGAACAGGATACTTCAGCAACCAAAACACCTAAATTTGGCGATACCGTGATTTTCGATTATGATATTACCACACTTGACGATCAAGTAATCTATTCCGAAGAAGAATTATCTACACGAACTTATGTAATGGATAAAGAGGATATTTTCAGCGGACTTCGGGAAGGGTTGAAAATTATGAAAGAAGGTGAAACCGTCACATTCTTGTTCCCATCGCACAAAGCCTTCGGATTTTATGGCGACAAAGGAAAAATAGGAACCAATATTCCAATAAAATCCACAGTAACTTTAATCGATATTAAATCAGAAACCAATCAAGACTCTCTAAATACAAAACAATGAAAAAAATGAGCTTTTTCTTATTATGCTGCATGGTGATTTCCATGATTTCCTGTAACGAAAAATATCCAGATCTGGACAATGGGCTTTACGCCGAATTTGTAACAAACAAAGGAACTTTTGTCGCCGAACTTTATTACAAAGCAACACCGGTCACGGTTGGAAGCTTTGTTGCACTCGCCGAAGGAAAAATGGATCACGTGAACGAAGAATACAAAAACAAACCCTTTTACAACGGGCTCAAATTCCACCGTGTGATCAAAGATTTTATGATTCAAGGTGGTGATCCTTTGGGAACCGGATCTGGAGATCCCGGATATAAATTTCCTGATGAAATCGTAGATTCACTTCAACACGATTCGGCCGGAATCCTTTCTATGGCGAACAGCGGCCCGAATACAAACGGAAGCCAGTTTTTTGTGACATTAAAAGAAACGCCATGGTTAAATGGAATGCACACGGTTTTTGGAAAAGTAGTGATGGGAATGGATGTTGTTGAAGCTATTGGAGCAGTTGAAACTACCAAACCTGGCGACAAACCCGTGCAGGATGTAGTTATCAATGAGCTGAACATTATTAGAAAAGGTACCGACGCAAAAGGTTTTGATGCTTCAAAAACATTTAACGAAAATCTTGAAAAAATCAAAAAAGAAAAGGAAGAACGTTTAAAAGCAGAAACGGAAGCGAAACAAGAAGCTGTTAACAAACATGCTGAAATGGAAGTCAAAGCTGAGGATTTGCGCAGCGGACTTAAAATTTTCATGAAGGAATCGGGTGATGGTGAAAAACCACAATTGGGTCAAACCGTTTTGGTCAATTACGCCGGTTATTTGAAAGATGGAACTTTATTCGATACGAATATTCCAAGTGTTGCAAAAGAAGCAGGAATTTATTCCGAAGAAAGGGAAAACGGCGGCGGATACAATCCGATGCCAGCAAAATATGGTCCAGATGCTCCTTTAATTGCAGGTTTCAAAGAAGGAATCCAACAAATGAAAGTGGGTGACAAAGCAGTTTTATTTATTCCTCCACATTTAGGTTATGGCACGAGAGGTGCCGGAAATGTAATTCCTCCAAATTCGGAATTGGTTTTCGAAATTGAATTGGTGGGCATACAATAACATATTTTTCAAATTGAAAAAAATGAGGTTGTCATTATGGCAACCTTATTTTTTTGTTGAATATTGAAATAGAAAGGATACAATTTAATACTTCGGAATCGATTATTTCTAGGTATTTTTGCAAAAAAAGTCAGTGAATTATTTATCTGTTGAAAATGTTAGTAAATCCTTCGGTGAAAGGGTGCTGTTTGAGGATTTGTCCTTCGGATTGAACGAAGGCGACAAAGTGGGATTTGTTGCAAAGAATGGAACAGGTAAAACTTCTCTGCTGAATATTTTAGCAGGAACCGATGCGCCCGATTCCGGACAAGTGGTTTACAGAAAAGAAATCAAAACCGCTTTTTTATCCCAAGAACCAAATCTTGATCCTGAACTTACGATTGAGGAAACCATTTTTGCTTCGGATAATGAAATTCTTCGGATTATTTCCAAATATGAAAAAGCTTTGGAAAATCCGGACGATTCCGAAGCCTATCAAAAAGCATTCGAATTGATGGATGCGCACCAAGCTTGGGATTTTGAAACCCAATACAAGCAAATCCTGTTCAAGTTAAAACTGGACGACCTACATTTAAAAGTAAAGACCCTTTCTGGAGGACAAAAAAAACGACTTGCACTCGCTTCCCTTCTACTCAATAAGCCGGATTTGTTAATCTTGGATGAACCTACAAACCATTTGGATCTGGACATGATCGAGTGGTTGGAGGAATTTTTCAAAAAAGAAAAATTCACGCTTTTCATGGTGACACACGATCGATATTTCCTAGAACGTGTTTGTAATGAAATTGTGGAACTGGAAGAAGGACAATTGTATTCCTACAAAGGAAATTACTCCTATTATCTGGATAAAAAAGAAGCTCGAATTGCTTTTGAAGACACGAATACAAACAAAGCAAAGCAGCTTTTCAAAAAGGAATTGGATTGGATGCGCAAGCAACCGAAGGCGCGGACCACAAAATCAAAATCCAGGATCAGTGATTTTTCTGAAATTAAAGAAAAAGCACAAAAACGAAGAAATGATCACCAAGTCCAGTTGGAGCTTAATATGGAACGGTTGGGGACGAAAATCGTGGAACTTCACAATATCTCAAAAAGCTTCGGCGACAAAAAATTATTGGAGAAGTTCAATTATAATTTTCAGCGTGGAGAGCGGATTGGGATTATTGGCGAGAACGGCACTGGAAAATCGACCTTTCTTAATATTCTCACGGGAACGCTACAACCGGATTCGGGAAAAATTACGGTTGGTGAAACTATAAAATTCGGTTACTACACGCAACGCGGATTGGATATAAAGGAAGACCAAAAAGTAATTGATGTTATTCGCGAGTTTGGAGAATACATTCCGCTGAAAAAAGGTAAACAAATCTCAGCACAACAACTTTTGGAACGGTTTTTATTCGACAGGAAAAAACAGTATGATTTTGTGGCGAAACTGAGTGGTGGTGAGAGAAAACGACTTTACCTATGTACGGTTTTAATTCAGAATCCCAATTTCTTGATTTTGGATGAACCCACAAATGACCTTGATATTGTTACCTTGAATGTCTTGGAGCAATTTTTACTGGATTTTCCGGGTTGTTTGGTCGTGGTTTCGCATGATCGGTATTTCATGGACAAGATTGTGGACCATCTTTTTGTTTTCAAAAAAAATGCAGAAATACAGGATTTCCCCGGAAATTATTCAGATTACCGCGCATACGAAGAAAGTGAGGAAGAAACGCCGTCAAAACCTGCAAATACATCAGAAAAGAAAAACTGGAAAAAAACAGATTCAGGCAGTAGTTTGAGTTATAATGAACAGAAGGAATTTTCCAAAATTGAAAAACAAATTGCCAATTTGGAAAGTGAAAAAGAAAAGCTGCAGCAAAGGTTTCTGGAACCTTTGTCACCAGAAGAAATCAAGGAAAATTCGATTAAGCTTCAGGAATTACAGGATGAAATTGATTTAAAAACCGAACGTTGGTTTGAACTTTCCGCAAAAATGGAGGACTGATTCAAATCAACTACCTTGATACGAACATTCCAAGTATCAAATTCCAAAAAGGAAATCATTGGTGTCCGGTTAAAGAGCATAGACCGTTACACTGCAAGAAAATAGAAAATAGAATTGATCCTAACTAATTGATGATCATAATAATATTTAAGTTCCTATTTCTAATAAAAAGAAAATTGAAAAATTTTCAAAAGTGAGCCCTGAGAGACAGCAATAGCTTCAAATTGTTGTCTTCGAAGAATCTTTTCGATGTTGGCAAAAGTTTTACCGGACAACACTGAAAGGAAATCCCAAATTCCAAAAAGGAAAAAAATGAAGTAAGCATTGGGGAATTAAACCCTATAAGATTAATATAAACTACTTTTTATCAGCGTGAAAATTATTAGTTATAACCCAATTTATGCCCCCAATTTTGAAGCCTTGAATCTTCAATGGCTGGAAGAACTCTTCTATGTGGAACCCCATGACACCGAAGTTTTGGGCAATCCTGAAAAATATATCATAGAACCGGGCGGAAATATTTTCTTTATTTTAAAAGATGAAAAAGCCATCGGGACTGTGGCGCTGATGAAAATGGAACCCGGTATTTTTGAACTGACAAAAATGGCAATCTCGCCTCAATTCCGTGGAAATAAATACGGTCAGAAATTAATGGAACATTGCATCAATTTTGCCAAAGAAAATAATTATGAAAAATTGATTATTTACTCAAGTCGCAAACTGGAGAATGCAATTTTCATTTATAAAAAATTCGGATTTGTTGAAATTCCCATTGAAGAGAATAATCCGTATGCGCGCGGGGATATCAAAATGGAATTGGTGCTTTAGCAGAAAACACGGTTCGATTTATTGAAAAGCCTTAGCTTCTAATTTTTTTTATTGTCATTTATCTCCTTTGTCTATATTTACAAAGGAACAAACGTGCCCTTACTTTGAAAAATCTTGCGTTTTTTATATTTTTTCTTTCTATTCCAACGCTAGCTCAGGATGGTTTTCGCATTGAAAACAACAGGGCAAAATTCAGTCTTTCCTTTGAACTTGTCAATGATCTTATTATTGTTCCCGTGCAACTAAATGGCGTTGAGCTCTCATTTTTATTGGATACAGGAGTTGATAAAACAATTTTATTCAGTCTGAAAGCGAATGATTCCATGGAGTTACATAGTACGTCATCGGTTTTTTTTCGCGGTTTGGGAACCGACAAGGCGGTGAAAGCGCTGCAATCAAAAGGACACCAAATTCAGATTGGAAAAGCAATAAACAACAACACGACGGTTTTTATCATTTTTGAACATGAAATGAGTCTTTCTACCCGCATGGGAGTTCCCATTCATGGAATTATAGGATATGATTTTTTTAAAGATTTTGTGGTCAAAGTCAATTACCAAACCCGAAAATTGAAAGTTTACGATCCTAAAAAGTTCGAATATAGAAATTGCAGGGGGTGCGATGATTTGGAAATCGTTTTTCAAAAGAACAAACCTTTTACCAAAGTTGCAGCGCAAGTCAATGACTCCATAAGCAAAAACTTAAACTTATTAATTGACAGCGGATCTGGTGATGCGCTATGGCTTTTTCAGGGTACTGATAAACAACTTCAGGTTCCGGAAAACGCTTTTCCCGACTTTTTAGGTTTTAGTTTAAGCGGAAGTGTTCACGGATTTAGGAGCCGAATTCCTTCTTTAAAAATCGGAAATTTCAAATTTGAGGAAATTACTGCCAGTTTTCCCGACACTACATACACTGAAGGAATTAATGAACTCCATAACAGGGACGGAAGCTTGGGTTCAAAAGTTTTGAAACGGTTTCATATGATTATAGATTATTCTCATAACAAAATCCGTTTGAAGCCAAATAGAGCTTATAAAGATGCTTTTGAATATGATATGAGTGGCATCGTATTGGCCCATGCTGGTCTTGCATTTGTAAAAGAATTTGAGGTGTTTGAAATTGAAGTCAGCATAGAAAACGATATTTCCAAGCGAAAGACGCACCAGCCTAAGTTTTCTTTAAAACCACAGTACATTATCATGGAAGTCCGCAAAAACTCACCTGCGGAAATTGCCGGACTTCAAAAAGGAGATATGTTGATCAGCATTAATGGAAGAGCAACGTACAATTTTACGCTTTCAAAAATTTTAAAAATTTTGAGTTCTGAAGACGGGAAAAAAATAAAAATGAAAATTAAACGCAACGGAATTGAGCAGACGATTTCCTTTAAGCTGGAAAGGCTTTTGTAATTTCGCAACTATTCCATTTCCTCCATTGCATCTTCCCAAATTTGCATCATTTCCCAATAATTATCATCTGCAGTTTGACCGTTTGGATAATTGACCAATAAAATATCATTGAAGGTCTCCAGTTCCCAATCTTCTGTATTGGGATTGTAGATATACTCCCTGCGGGTTTTTAATTCGATTTTGACCTGATTTGTTTGAGGTTCCACATTAAAATATCCACTGATCGAAATAGATTTTATATCCGCCAATACGACTGCATTTCCATTAAGATTGATGATTTTCATGACCTGTTTTTTTATAATTTTTTTTCTATCTAAATCCTTTTTCAATTTTACTTGCATACTTCCCTGAAATATTCATAAATCATCACCATCGCCAAAGTATCCAATTCGCAGTATCGCAACAATCCATTTTTAATGGCATTCCGCTCCTCTTCTTCTACGTCTGGAAATTGTAATTTCCCGTACGCAAAAAGGGCAGCACCGCCATCAGCGATTTCGGTCAGGCTTTCGGAAACTTTTTCGAGTTGTTCATTGTCCCAACCGTCAAAAATTGAGGGCAAAGCCTTATACGGACTCACGGGAATGCCATTTTTCATTTTTAAAAAAACATGCGAATTTCCAAAATTCCTGCTCGTTACCTGCAAATTTGATAAAGGTTGCTGGTATTTCTCTTGAAGAAATTCACTCGATTGCAACACCGCTGGAAGAATGGCTTTAATAGAATTTGATCCTTTTGTTACCGGATCATAATAATAGTTCACTACGGTTTTTTGTAAATCGATCATATCTCGTTCCCCGCGCCAAGTTTTTGCGTTTTTGCCGGTGTTGTGGCTGATGCTTTCTATAAAATCCATTAATTCCCGTTTATCGGATTCGTCAGAATTCTGCAACTGATTGTAGATAACATTCACAATCGTATTTTCGTGATTGTGGTATCTAAAAATACTGCCGTTATTGCTTTCCAAGGATTTTTTAAGCGCACGAATAAATTCGAAATTTGGAAAAACGCCAACTTCTGCATTCAAATATTCGTTATAATGCTCCACGCGTCCGTCTTCAAAAACAATATGATGACTAAACTGAAAAGCCAGCTGCTCATAAGGATGCATTCCGGTCATAAATGGTATGGCGACAGCTGTGGTTTCAAAATCTATGAAATTCAACGGGAATTTCCATGAAGCCAATTCCAGTTTTAAATTTTCCAAGTCGAAAAAAGGTGTATTGTCTCCATAAAGTGTTTTTTCAATTTGAAGCCATTGTCTTTCCGACCGACTCATTTTTCCTGCTTCGAGTTTAATGTCGAAATCATTTTCGGTGATTTCATGCATGAAAAATTTACCTTCTTCCAAAAGTTTCCGTGCGGGATTATACCAAACATCATAAATTTTGGGTCTGTTGATTTCTTCAGGGGAAAGCTGAAGCTGTTCCTGCCAACATTCGTGATATCCGCTTTTGGTTTCTGCGGAAGAAGTTTCGGAGATAAATTCGCAGCCTTTGCACTGTCCACCAATCTGCGTAAATATTTTTCTGTCGTTTTGGTAATTTTCCAAAAAGAAAAAAACGAGTTCATCGAAAGATTTTGTTTCGTCAATCGGATTGTTCTTCAGAATAAAATCAATTTCGGCGTCCACATTTATTTTACAAAGAATCGGATCTCCAAGATCTTCCAATGTCAACCCTTCCTTTTTCATAACTCCGGTGCGCAATTCAGAATTTGCCACCACTTTAAAACATTGATGCAATCCGTCAACACTTGTGGTCGCATCTTTATCTACCAATTTTAAAAACGCTGAAATATTCCATTCGGGAAAAACGCGCTGCATCACAAATTTTTGAAATGCAACATCGTACAGATATGGATCCCAACCACCAATCAATTTTTCGGATTTGAGAAAAGATTCATGCGACCCACTCGAAATGGATTTGGCTTTTACTTCAATCAATTCAACATTATTTCCGCGTTTTACCAAAATATCCACCCGAATGAAAAGCCCGTCGATCAAAAATGCCGGTTCAAAAATGACGACATTTTCCTGTTTTAAAAGATTTGTGGTTTTTTCGACCAACAAATCATAATTATAATCGTCACCAAGAATCGCGATTCCGTCTGGATATTTCATCCGCGCCAATTCTTCAACTTGAAATCCGCCTTGCGCCAAAGCTTCCAAAAAACTGTCGTTTTCAGATTTGTTTTCGTATTCTTTTTTTCGGGTATAAAAAAGTTTGGTGGGACAATCCAATGCCAATTTAAATCGTGATTTGGTGAGGTAACGCGGATTTTTCAAAATAAAAGTTTTTTTTGTTAATGTAAAGAAACAACAGGAATACGACAAAACACGTCGTAGTTAGAATAAATTCCGAAGCAAAAGAATGTAAACCCAATATGATTAAAATCATTTCGCTACAGCGCCTTCCCTTCTAATTTTGCATCGTTTAAACGCAAATGAGAGAATGAAAACAGACGTTATTGTAAATCAAGATCTTCAGCAAAAAGTGATCGACCTGAAAAAAGAAAAAAACGCGGTGATTTTGGCACATTATTACCAAGAGCCCGCAATTCAGGAAGTGGCCGATTTTGTAGGGGACAGTTTGGAACTTTCCAAAAAAGCCGCTCAAACCGATGCGGAGATTATTGTTTTTGCCGGAGTTCATTTCATGGCTGAAACGGCAAAAATCCTGAATCCGAACAAAAAGGTACTATTGCCCGATATGAAAGCTGGCTGTTCCTTGGCTGATGGTTGTCCGCCAGATGCTTTTCGGGAATTCAAAAAGAAATATACAGATCATGTGGTGGTTACTTACATCAATTGTTCCGCAGAAATAAAAACGATGAGCGATATTGTTTGTACCTCATCAAATGCACAACGGATTATCAATTCCATTCCCAAAGAACAACCCATTATTTTTGCACCCGATAAAAACTTGGGAAAATACCTCATTGAACAAACGGGACGCGATATGGTTTTATGGGAAGGCTCGTGCATTGTGCATGAAGCTTTTTCAATTGAAAAATTGATTGATTTGTACAGAAAACATCCTGAAGCCGTTATTGTTGCACATCCCGAATCTGAAACCCATATTCTCAAAACCGCACAATATGTAGGATCAACTTCGGGAATTCGTGAGTATGTGAAAAACAGCGATAAAAATACTTTTATTGTGGCCACCGAAGCGGGAATTTTACACCAAATGCAAAAAGATGTTCCGCATAAAACTTTGATTCCCGCGCCTGCAAAAGAAGACAACACCTGTGCTTGCAGTGAATGTGCGTTTATGAAATTGAATACATTGGACAAGTTGTACAAATGTTTGAAAAATGAAACACCCGAAATTATTTTGGATAAACAATTAATGGCAGAAGCACGGATTTCCATTGAACGCATGATGGCATTGTCTTAAATTCCAAAATGGAAAAATCAGACGTTTTAATTATAGGGTCTGGGATTGCGGGTTTAACTTTTGCCATTAAAATAGCAGAAACCAGACCAGATCTTTCGGTTCGGATTTTCACGAAAAACAATCCGCAGGAGAGCAATACTTTTTACGCCCAGGGCGGAATTGCCGTCGTTTTAAATCATTTGGAAGATAGTTTTGGGCAACACATTAATGACACTTTACAAGCAGGACACGGATTGAACAATCCCGAAGTAGTTGAAATGGTGGTCAAACAAGCGCCCGAAAGATTGTCTGAACTGATTTGCTGGGGAACTTCTTTTGATGCCGATCCTGAAGGAAAACTCGATTTAGGTCTTGAAGGCGGACATTCACAAAATAGGATTGTTCATCAAAAAGACCTTACGGGATCGGAAATTGAAAACAAACTTTGGCTCAAGGCAAATTCCCTTCCCAATATTTCCTTTTTCGAGCATTTTATTGCCACAGATTTGCTGTTGGGCCCAAACAAAACCTGTATTGGTGCAATTGCTTTCAACAAAAAAACGAATGAATATGTGCAAGTCCAATCCAAAATTGTTTATTTGGCCACGGGTGGCAGCGGACAGATTTTTAAAAATACCACAAACCCATCTGTAGCCACTGGAGATGGCGTGGCAATGGCGTATCGAGCCGGAGCAAAGATTGAGAAAATGAATTTTTTTCAATTTCATCCAACGGCGCTTTTTCAGAAAAACAAACATGCTTTATTTCTCATTTCTGAAGCGGTTCGGGGTTTTGGCGCTCATGTCGTGAACAAATCAGGAAACCGGTTTTTGTTTCAATACGATTATCGGGGAGAATTGGCGACAAGGGATATTGTTTCCGAAGCCATTTTTTCAGAATTAAAAAAATCGGGCGTTGAACATGTTTTTCTTGATTGTCGGCATTTGGAAATGAAATCTTTTAAAGCACATTTTCCCACAATTGTAAATTATTGCAATAGGATTGGTTACGATCTTGGCAAGGATTTAATCCCCATTGTTCCCGCGGCGCATTATCAATGTGGCGGGATTGATGTTGATAAAAATGCGAAAACCTCGATTCAAAACCTTTATGCCGCGGGCGAATGTTCCCATACGGGATTACATGGAGCCAATCGATTGGCTTCAAATTCTTTGTTGGAAGCTTTGGTTTACGCGCATCAAGCAGCGCGTGCAGTTTTACAGGAAATTGATGATATTTTCATTATTGAAAAAGTTTTCGATTCAAAATTTTCCGGTACTGAAAAAATAGTGCCCGAATTTTTAGCCAAAAGCCTTCAGAGGTTGAACAATTTGATGGAATATCGGGTGATTTTTTCTGCGGAAATTGATCAGAAAAAAAAGCTGTTCACAGAATTGAACCAACTTCAGAAGAAAATCGATTCATACGAATCAAACTTTCGCCCTTCCGCCGAATTTTTCGAATTAAAAAATATGCTTCAAGTAAGTTTGTTAATTGTTGAACAAGCCATTGAACGGAACGCGGATCAATTCAGCAAAGCGCTAAAAGTGTCGCCTTGATTGATATCGCCCGTAGCATAGCCACGTTGAAACCATTTCATGCGTTGTTCGGAAGTTCCGTGTGTAAACGCATCGGGAACCACTTCCCCTGAAGTCCGTTTTTGGATGGCATCATCACCAACCGCGCTCGCTGCGCTCATTGCTTCTTGAATATCGCCAGATTCCAAATATTGCCTGTTGTGATGCGCCCAAACACCCGCGTAGAAATCGGCTTGAAGTTCTAAAGCAACAGAAAGTTGGTTTGCTTCCCTTTGGTTCCTTCCTTGTTGAAGTTGCCTCACTTTTCCCGAAGTTCCCAATAATGTTTGTACGTGGTGACCGACTTCATGCGCAATGACGTAGGCAATTGCAAAATCGCCACCTTCCGCACCAAAACGCGTTCTCAATTCTTCAAAAAACCGCAAGTCCATATACACTTTTTCATCCGCCGGACAGTAGAAAGGACCTGAAGCGGCGGTTGCATTTCCGCAAGCGGTTTGTACCGCATCCCAAAACAAAACCATTCCCGGTTCCCGATAATCAGCCCCGGATTGCGCAAAAATCACGTTCCATACATCCTCGGTATCAGCAAGAATAGTTTCGGTAAAATCGCCCATTTCCTTTTCTTCGGCTGTCAATTCACGAGTTTCTGTTGTCGCCGGACCAGAAGTTTGCAGTTGATTCAAGATTTCCGAAGCATCACCTCCACTGAATAATTGAATGGCGATAAAAATAACAGCAATAATTCCGCCGCCAGCAGCAATTTTACCACCTGTAGAACGACCGCGCCGATCTTCAACATTTGAACTTTGTCTTCTTCCCTTCCATTTCATATTTTCAGTTTTGAAAAAAATTGGATTAACAATTTAGAGATTTCCAATCCATTTTATGTTCAAGAATTCTTAAAGTTGCATTGAAATTATTCAAAGCGATTAATTTGGATTAAATTTCCTCTCTGCGGAATTTTTCGAAAACAAAATAACAATGGATTTATTTGACAATGAAAATAATGAAACCAAAAATCTACTGCCTTGTGACGGCATGGTTTTTTATTTCGGAAAAATTCTGAAAACAACCGAAGCCGATTATTATTTTGACCAACTTCTGAAAAATATAGAATGGACAAATGATTCGTTAATGATTTTTGGAAAAAATATAACTACAAAACGAAAAGTGGCTTGGTACGGCGAAAAAGCATTTGAATATACGTATTCCAAAACCACAAAAGCGGCTTTGGTTTTTACACCTGAACTTTTTACTTTAAAAAATTTGATTGAAGAAAAATCAGGGGAAACCTTTAATTCCTGCCTGTTGAATTTATACCATTCCGGAGAAGAAGGAATGGGCTGGCACAGCGACGCAGAAAAAGATTTGAAACCCAATTCTTCCATAGCTTCGTTGAGTTTGGGAGCTGAACGCAAATTTGTGCTCAAACATAAAACCAATAAAGACAAAGTTGAGATTATTTTGGAAAATGGAAGTTTGCTGCTCATGGGCGGAAGTACGCAAAAATACTGGCTCCACCGATTACCACCGACAAAGAAGATAATACTGCCAAGAATAAACCTTACTTTTAGAACGATTTTGGAAAATAAAAATCACTTTTAAAAATGT
>DASSWB010000139.1:0-14054 GCA_035705495.1 Salinimicrobium sp.
AGGATTTTTTCGTGAACGTCGGGATTGGTGAATCCAGGATACCTATGGAATATTATGTATTAGAAGAGAGCTCAATGAATACTTTTGATTATGATTTTATCATAAAGAAAAAATTAGTAAATAAAATAAAACAAAAAATAACAGTTCCAGTACGTACACTTGAAGAAATTTTAGAGGAAAATTTAAATGCTCATGATAGATTGGATTTTTTTGATGTGGATGTGGAAGGTAGGGATTTAGAAGTGCTTAAAACCAATAATTGGAATAAGTATAGACCAAAGGTTATAATGGTTGAGTCAGATACACCTTTAATTTCCGGTATAAGTTCAGATATCGTCCAATATTTGGAACAAAAAGATTATAGAGTCATAGGGAAATCCATTATTCAAGGAGATCTTGGAAATATTTTTCTAATTTCTAAGTAAAATAAAAATTGATGGGAGAAGGATTTTGACCCATTTTCCGAATCACACTTTTTCCGAAATTAAATGAAACCCTAATCTCAATAAGTAAGACATAATTTAAGATGCGAATAGGACAAAACCCGAATAAAAATCTTGAGAATAACTTCAATTACATTCACCATGTCATTATACCGGTTTATATTCCGAGTTTAGAAGATTATTTTAAAGAGTCATTAGAAATTCTAAAACTTTGTGTTCATTCATTGTTCGCAACCATGCATTCAAAGACTTTTATTACAATTATTGATAACGGAAGTTGTGAAGAAGTGGTCAATTATCTAGATGATTTATTTGCCATGGGAAAATTAAATGAAGTAATACATACCGAAAACATAGGAAAACTTAATGCCATTGTTAAAGGTGTTGTTGGTCACAATTTTCCCATAGTGACAATTTCAGATGCAGACGTTTTGTTTTTGTCCGATTGGCAAAAGGAAACCTATAAAATTTACGAGACTTTTCCTAAAGCCGGTGTAGTAGGGCTCACACCACAATTCAAAAGTTTCGAAAATTTTTCTGGAAATGTACTGTTTGATAATTTATTTTCTTCTAAGCTTCGATTTATGGATGTAAAGAATCCAACGGCGATGCAAAAATTCTATGAAAGCATTGGTTGGGATTTAAATTACAATCATGACTATTTGAAGAAGCATCTTACCATTTCAAAAAATGATAATATTGCGGTTGTTGGTTCGGGTCATTATGTGGCAACATATAGAAAAGAAGTTCTTGAAGGATTTCCATACTATGATAAGACCAAAATGGGAAGGGGCTCGGAAGAAAAATTGGACAAAGCGCCTTTAAAGAAGGATTTGTGGCGTCTTACCACTGCAAATAATTATGCCTATCATATGGGGAATATAAAAGAAGTGTGGATGGAAACGGAATTGGATAATTTATATAGTCCTCAAGAAAACCATTTTTGTGAACTTGCAGAAGTTTCACCAGAAATCAGTCGGTTGGGCTTCACAAAAAACCGTATAGTCAGGAAACTTTTAAAGTTAAATGCTTTTAAATTTTGGTTTTATAAATACAAAAAATTGCCTGGGCATATGATCCAGAATTACTAAATGGCAAATCAAGGAGTCACCATTCTAATTACCACGAAGAATCGTATAAAGGATTTGAAAATAACTTTGGAAATGTTACAACCAATACTTTCCGAAGCAGGTGTTTTCTGTTGTATTTGCGATGACGGTTCTACCGACGGAACTTATGAATTGGTTAAGAATGAATTTCCTGAGATAGCTATTTTTAAAAATGAAAAATCAAAAGGTTATCTATGGTCACGAAATAAGCTTTTACAAAACGTACAAACACCTTATGCTATTTCTTTAGATGATGATGCACATTTTTTAACGGATAATCCAATATCAAAAATTATAGAAACTTTTGAAGCAAATCCGGAATGTGGACTTATTGCATTCAGAATCTTTTGGGGACTGAAGCCACCACAAAATCTACAAACAAATGAAAAAAATGAAAGAGTAAGAGGTTTTGTTGGTTGCGGTCATGCGTGGAGAATGTCAGCATGGAATGATATTCCTGATTATCCAGAATGGTTTTTGTTTTATGGCGAAGAAGAATTTGCATCGTATCATCTTTTTAAAAAATCTTGGAAAGTGATTTATGCACCAGAAGTATTTATTCAACATAGGGTCAATCTTCAAAACCGAAAAAAAAACAAAGATTACATTGAAAGAACACGCAACTCATTAAGTTCTGGTTGGTATCTTTATTTTTTGTTTTTACCTTGGAAAATTATTCCATATAAATTTGCTTATTCAATTTGGATGCAGTGGAAAAGGAAAATATTTAAAGGCGATTTAAATGCTGCTAAAGCATTATTGTTGGCAAAACGAGATTTACTCCGGAATATAAAAAACATTAAAAAGGAACGCCAAGCTTTGTCTATCTCGGAGTACGATCAATTTTCCCAACTGCCATTAACAAAAATTTACTGGAATCCTTCAAAATAAAAATTATGGAAATCAAAAATGGAACTTTGAATTGGAGTGAAATAGCAATAATTTCAACCATCACGAATTTTCCATTGTATTCCAAAACACGACATACATTTCCGGAAGAAATTCAGCATTTCATCATAGATGGTAGAAATGGAATGTACGGGATAAACAGTTTGATCTATTTATTTAAAAAGTTGAGAAATAGCGAGATCAGGTGGCTTGTTATGGCTGATGAGGATGTTATATTTCAGAACACAGAATCCCTCTTTGCGACCATAAAATATATGGCGGAAAATAACTATCATTATTCCGGAGTTCGAGAAGGTGGAGTTATTCCACATCGTAAATATAATCCGCATGCAGTTAATACATTTTTTTCAATTTTAAAATTTTCCGAAATAAAAAAAATATTCCCTGGAAAAGGGATAAAGAAACAACAGTTTATAAAGGATAATGAATTCGGAGAAGATTTGTCTGCTTTAAAAAACTCCTTTGATGTAAAAAGCCTATTTGAACCTTACTATTGTTTTTATTTTTGGTTAAAACGAAGCGGATTTAATCTCCTTCCTTTGGATGCCAATGTTCCATTTTCCGATGATTCATTGACTACCGCAGTATATGCACCAGACGGCAAAATTATTTTATATCATACTTGGTATGCTAGAGCATATGGAGAAATAGAAAAGCATACGAAAAGAATAAATAATGTATTAAATCAGGTGCCGATTTCTACAAAACCATTATTAAAGCCAATAATTTATAAAGACATTAATTATGGTTGGAAACTAAAACTTAGAAAAAAATGGAAAAAGCTAAAGATGAAGTTCCAGTAAAAAAGGTTTTATCTATCTAATGAACATATCGAAAAATATAGTAATCATTCCCGCACGAGGAGGTTCAAAAAGACTTCCACGAAAAAATTTACTGAATTTAAACGAGTTTCCATTACTTGTTCATAGCATCAATTACGCAAAAGCAAATGCGGGTATTATTGATAAAATTGTGGTTTCTACAGATGATTCCGAAATTAAGGAGTTAGCCATTCAAAATGGAGTTGAGGTTATTGATCGCCCAAGCCATCTCGCTACTGACACCAGTCCTACTGTTACAGCCTTAAAACATGTTCTGGAAAATATCAACGAAGATTTTGAAAATGTCATTTTGTTACAGCCAACTAATCCTTTAAGACCTGTCAATTTATTGAGAGAAGCTTTTCAAAAATATAATGCCGGTGGTTACGATAGTTTGGTTAGTGTAAGTCGGAATCATCAAAAACTCGGAAAGATCATTGAAAACAAATTTGTGCCTTTTAATTACGAAATTGGTCAACGCAGTCAAGATATAGCGCCTTTGTATTACGAAAACGGTTTGTTGTACATTACAAAATCAGAACTAATCCTAAGAGAGCAAATCCTAGGTAAAAACCATTTTGCATATATTGTTGATCATCCATTTGGCGAAATCGATATCGATACCCAAGAAGATTTTTTAATAGCAGAAATGTATGCAAAGTTATATACAGACGATCTATAATTGTCCAAGTTTTTCTATTTGTCACTTCGAGCGCTGTCGAGAAGCGAGTCAGGATCAAAGTTTTTTGTCGCCTCGAGCGCAGTCGAGAAGCATCCCCAGCAGGTCTCGACGAGCCAGTACCGAGCAGTAGTCGAAGTGCTCAACCTGACAAAACAGTGTATTTTAGTTAATCATTGTCACTTCGAGCGAAGTCGAGAAGCGAGTTAGGATCAAAGTTTTTTGTTACTTCGAGCGCTGTCGAGAAGCGAGTTCCCCTGCTCAAAACGTCACCAAAGTATAGTCGAGCAAACACAATAAAAAATGTTTATATTTCCTGAAAATTTATAAAAAATGCCAAAACCATATATTCAAATAGGTAACAGAAAAACAGGACCAGACTTCCCACCTTTGGTTATTGCAGAAATAGGAATCAACCACGAAGGAAATTTGGATGTTGCCAAAAAAATGGTAGATGCAGCTCAAAGAGCGGGAGCTGAGGTTGTAAAACATCAAACCCATATTGTGGAAGATGAAATGAGCGGGGCGGCAAAAAAAGTAATCCCGGGAAATGCTGATGTTTCCATTTATGAAATTATGTCCCGTTGTGCTTTAAACGAAGCTGATGAAACCGAGCTTAAAAATTATGTAGAAGCCAAAGGCATGATTTTCATCTCCACGCCATTTTCCCGTGCTGCCGCCAATAGGTTGGAAAGAATGGAGGTAAAAGCCTATAAAATCGGATCAGGTGAATGTAATAATTACCCGCTATTGGAGCATATTGCCTCTTTTGGAAAACCAGTTATTTTAAGCACTGGCATGAACACGATTGAAAGTGTGCAAAAGGCCGTAGCGATCTTTGATAGCTATGATGTTCCAGTCGCCTTATTACATACCACGAATTTATATCCCACGCCACCACATTTGGTGCGTTTTGGGGCAATGACCGAATTGCACCAAGCTTTTCCAAATAAAGTTTTTGGTTTATCTGATCATACGATCAGTAATCATGCGTGTTTTGGTGCGGTTGCCTTGGGAGCTTCAATTTTGGAACGACATTTTACAGATCACATGCAGCGCACAGGACCAGATATTAATTGTTCAATGGATGAAGCTGCTTGCAAAGAACTTATTGAAGGAAGTAATTTGATTTGGCAAATGCGCGGCGGTAAAAAAGAACCCGCCAAGGAAGAAAAAATCACGATCGATTTTGCTTTTGCTACAGTTTGCAGCATCAAAAATATCAAGAAGGATGAAATACTAACCAAAGAAAATATCTGGGTCAAACGACCAGGCACAGGAGAGATTCCAGCAGAAGATTACAAAAACTTACTTGGTAAAAAAGCTAATAAAAACATTGAAAACGACTCACAGTTAAGGTGGGATGATGTGCAAACCTAAAAAATCTATTTTGTCACCTCGAGCGAAGTCGAGAGGCACCCCGATCGGGTCTCGACTTCGCTCGACCTGACAAACGGTAGGGTCTCGACGAGCCTGTACTGAGCGGTAGCCGAAGTGCTCAACCTGACTTCTTGTTTGTTGTTTGTTGTCTTTTGTCACCTCGAGCGAAGTCGAGAGGCATCCCGATCGGGTCTCGACTCCGCTCGACCTGACAAACGGTAGGGTCTCGACGAGCCTGTACTGAGCGGTAGCCGAAGTGCTCAACCTGACATTCGTGTTTGTTGTTTGTTGTTTGTTGTCTCTTGTCACTTCGAGCGAAGTCGAGAAGCAAGTCAGTATCAAAGTTTGTCACCTCGAGCGAAGTCGAGAGGCCATTAAAAAAAATCATTATATTAGATTAATGAAATTTTACTACGTCTATATCCTCCGCTGTTTTGACAATTCTTTTTACACGGGCATTACTTCCAATTTGGAACGAAGAATGAATGAACATAATGCCGGAAAATACAAAAATGCTTATACCCATAACCGCAGACCGTTAAAACTAGAATTTTATCAGGATTTTTTGGACCCAACGCAAGCTATTTATTTTGAGAAAAAAATTAAGAAATGGAGCCGAGCGAAAAAAGAAGCATTGATCAAGGGTGATTTTGATAAGTTACCATTGCTATCTCAATGTAGAAATGAAACGCATTTTAAAAATAAAAAAGAATAAATCATTGTCACTTCGAGCGGGTCTCGACTCCGCTCGACCTGACATGGCGGTGTAATTTATAGTTGGTCATTGTCACTTCGAGCGAAGTCGAGAAGCGAGTCAGCCTGTTACTAAATATTTAACCACACAATTACATTAAAACTCCTTTTTTAAAAAATAAAAAATCAGTACTATTGCTGGTTGAATGTTAATATTATTATAAGGAATTGCATTTTTGAAAGCATCAAAAAAAATAGCGTTTTTAACAGGGACACGTGCTGATTTTGGGAAAATTAAATCCCTTTTTCAAATCGTACAGGATCACCCTAATTTTGAAGCGCATATTTTCGTAACAGGAATGCATCTTATTGAAAAATATGGCCTTACCGTTCAAGAAATAGAAAAATGTAATTTTCGGAATATCTATAAATTCAGCAACGAAACTTCTGAAGCTACAATGGATCTTACTTTGGCAAAAACGATTGAAGGGTTTTCTGCTTATGTGAAAGAAATTCGGCCAGATCTGATTGTATTGCACGGAGATCGGGTAGAAGCCTTGGCAGGGGCAATAGTGGGTGCTTTAAACAATATTTTGGTTGCCCATATTGAAGGTGGAGAAATCTCAGGTACCGTGGATGAACTCATTAGGCATTCCGTAAGCAAATTAAGCCATGTACATTTTGTGTCCAATGAAACGGCGCAAAAGCGATTGGTGCAAATGGGCGAGTTGGAGGAATCCATATATAATATCGGTTCTCCCGATATCGACATCATGTTTTCTGAGAAGCTGGCATCTTTACAAGAAGTGAAAGACTATTACCGAATTCCATTTTCGGAATACGCCGTCGCCATGTTTCATCCAGTAACGACCGAATTCAGCAAAATGTCCACGTATGCCAAAAATTTTGTCGATGCGCTCTTGGCCGATCACCATAATTATATCGTGATTTTTCCGAACAATGATTTGGGAAGCGATGATATTTTAAAACAATATGAGAGATTGAAAGGAAATGACCGATTCAAAATATTTCCTTCCGTTCGCTTTGAATTTTTTCTGGTACTCCTTAAAAATGCCGCCTTTATCGTCGGAAACTCGAGTGCGGGCATAAGGGAAGCGCCGTATTATGGAATTTCAACCATTAATATCGGGACCCGACAAGAGAATCGTGCTCTACATGCTCATATCATCAATACCTCATATCAAGAGAAGGATATTCTAAAAGCATTACAAGAGCCACATCCTGTTATGGATCCTTTTATACCTGCTTTTGGTGATGGAAAAAGTGGGGAAAAATTCCTGGAATCTTTATTGTCCCGTGGATTTTGGAAAATCAACCATCAGAAACAGTTCTTGGATATTTTGACTTCATCAATTCTATTGTGATGAAAACGGAATCAAATTCTTCTGAAATTTTAGGCTTGGTCATTACGGATGGTGTTGGTTACCGAAACTTTTGTTTAAGCGATTTCTTGGTCGAGGCTTCTAAGGGGTATGAACGTGTAATTATTTATTCCGGATTACCTACATCGGTATATAATCTGGAAGAATTCAAGAATATAAAAGTAGTCGAGCTTCCTGTCTTTGTGGAACCCTTTAAAACATGGTTTTGGAGAAAATTTAAGGAAGTCGCTCATTTACAACTGCATAAAAAATTCTTCGGAATCAATGATAACCTCAAATCAAATTATTCCGATGCAAAATCAAATAGGGGGAGGGCAACGAGATTCATATTTCAGTTTACGAAATTTTGTCATTCTGAAACATTTGTTCAACAACTAGAAAAACTTCAAAAAAAATCTTTGGTAAATCACAATATAACAAAAGAGATTTCCCAAATATTGAAAAAGGATAGGCCGAATTTTTTATTTTTCACACATCAGCGCCCGCCTTATATGATGCCTATTATTGTTGCGGCTGAGAAATTGAAAATTAAAACCTGTTCTTTTATTTTCAGTTGGGACAATTTGGCTTCAAAAGGTAGAATGGCTTCCAGTTTTGATCGTTTCGTTGTCTGGAGTGATTTGATGAAGGAGGAACTCCTGTATTTTTATCCCAATACTACTTCCGAAAATGTTGAAGTTGTGGGAACGCCACAATTTGAACCTTATGTGTTGCCTAAATATCAAATGGATAGACAAGAATTCTTTCGAAAATTTCAACTTTCAGAAAATAAAAGAATTATCTGCTATAGCTGCGGAGATATTTCCACCAGTAAAAATGACGAGTTATATATTCAAGTTATTGCAGAAGCCATTCAGAATAAAAAAATAAAAGAAGAAGTCAATTTCATTGTCCGTACCTCGCCTGCAGAGGATGGAAGTCGTTTTTCTAAAATACAAAAATCTTTTCCGTTTATCATCTGGAATTTTCCAAAATGGCACCTTTCACGTGAAAATCATCCAGAAGAATGGTCGCAAAGAATTCCGCAGGAGGAAGACCTCCATGATTTGAGAGGATTGTTGGAATATTGTGATTTGAGTATCAATATGTGCTCTACGATGAGTTTGGATTTTATGATTTTTGATAAACCCGTAATCAATCCTGTTTTTGGAAATGAAAAAAATGGTTTATACAACGATCAACGTTTTTTACAATACGCGCATTATAAAAAAGTAGCAGAAAGTGGCGCGGTGGAAATCGTTAAAGATGCGGACACCTTGATTTTTGCGATAAATGATTCTCTTCAAAATCCGCTGAAAAAATATAAGGAACATAAAGGAATATTGGAGTTGCAAATAGGAAAACCTTTACAAGGTACAAGTAAAAGGATTGTTGAAGCTTTAATTAAATTCAATGGATAGGCCTAAAACAATAGCAATTATCTGTAATTACAAATTGAATCCCGACCGAATTGGAGGTATGGATCGATTCTTTAAGTCCTATCAAAATGAATTATCTTCCGATGGCCATCAACTAATCTGGTTTTTTGCAGGCGGAAGCAAATTTGAGTTTTATTCAGATTTCAATATACATTTTGCAGATGGGACCTCGGTAGAAGATTGGGTTTTGAATTATTTAGATTCTGAAAAGGTTGCCATAGATATTGTTGTTACTCATTTTACCGCATTGTGCACTAATTTTTACAAGGAATTAAAAATTCGAAAAGTAAAAAAAATCATTGCAGTCGATCACAATCCACGACCTTTAAAGGGTTTTTCGTTGAAAAAACAGCTGAAAAACAGATTAAAGGGATTTCTCTTTTCAAAATACATTGATGCTTTTGTAGGGGTTTCCGACTATACGCGACAGGAAATTTTAAAGGATTACGGGCCGCATTTGAAAAAAAAGACACATGTTGTTCACAATGGTATTGACTATAAGCGGTACAAAAGAAAAAATTCTGAAGATAGGAGTACAAAAAAATTTATTGTAGTCAGTCATTTGCGTTACTCCAAAGGTATTCAGGATTTATTAAAAGCTTTGATCCTGATTCCCGAAAAAACCAAGAAGAATATAAAAATAGATATTTATGGCGAAGGACCGTTTCAACCTGAATTGGAAGAAATTGTGGAAGTGAATAACATAAGGGGAATTATTGATTTTCGAGGAAGTTCCTCCCAATTGCCAGAGATTTTGCATAACTACGATTATTTGATTCAGCCCACCCATATGGAATGCTTTAGTTTGTCATTATTGGAAAGTTTGGCAGCGAATGTACCGGTTTTGACGACAACGGTCGGAGGAAATCTGGAATTGATTGAAGATGGAGTTAATGGTTTTATTTTTGAGCCACAAGATATTTTGGCACTAGCAGAAATTTTGGGAAATGTAATTACCGAAAACAAGAAAATTGAATCTGATGTTTTTCCTAAAATCGTGCAAGATTTTCCTTTATCAAAAATGGTTTCAGATCACATAAAAATCACGCTATGCACTTAGCCTTCCTCACACCCGAATATCCCCATGAAGTAACCTCCCCTGCTGCGGGAATTGGTACGAGCATCAAAAATATGGCAGTGGCACTGATAGAAGCGGGAGTGAAGGTTTCGGTTTTTGTTTACGGACAAAAAGAAGAAACGATATTTTTGGAAGGAGGGATCAAATTTCATTTGCTAAAAAGTCATAGCTTCAAATTTGGAGGATGGTTTTTGAACAGGAAGATTATTCAAAAATATTTGAACAAACATATTCTTGCTGATAAAATTGATGCCATTGAAGCTCCCGATTGGACAGGAATTACTGCTTTCATGCAATTAAAATGTCCGTTGGTGATCAGGATGAATGGAAGTGACGCCTATTTCTGCCGTTTGGATGGAAGACGTCAAAAACGAAAAAATTTTTGGTTTGAGAAAACTGCTTTAAAATCGGCAGATTATTTATTATCCGTAAGTGAATTTACCGCCAATCAAACTGCTGAAATTTTCAATTTAAAGAAACCAATTGAGATCATTCCCAATTCGGTGGATGTGGAAAAGTTCAAACCAAGCCAAATCGCATTTGTACAAAACAGGATTTTATACTTCGGAAGTATTATTCGGAAAAAAGGTCTTTTGGAACTCGCGCAGATTTTCAATGAAGTAAATGCAAAGAACCCTACGGCAGAATTGATAATTGCAGGTCGGGATGTTGTGGATAACAAAACTGGCAAATCCACAAAAAATTTAATGTTGGAAATTTTATCTGATCCAGCCCAAAAACAGACGCATTGGCTGGGAATGTTGGCTTATGAGGAAATACAGAAGCAAATCGCGCTGGCAAACGTAGTCGTTTTGCCAAGTTTCGCCGAAGCCTTACCCATGACGTGGTTGGAAGCGATGGCTATGGAAAAAGCTTTGGTAACTTCAGATATTGGTTGGGCAAAAGAAGTGATGGTTGATGGCAAAACAGGTTTTACCGAAAATCCAAAAAACATTTCAGTTTACGCCGATAAAATCCTGCAATTGTTGCAAAACCCAACTTTGGCCAAAGAAATGGGCGGTGCGGCCCGAGCACGCGTAAAACAAAAATTTTCTACAGAAGTAGTAACGAAGCGGAATGTTGAGTTTTATGATCGTATTATTCAGGACAAAATGTAAAGGAAACTGTCATTCAGAACGTAGCGTAGCGTAGTGAGGAATCTATGATTTGGAAGCAGGATTCCAGTACGTCAGAGATTCCTCCTTTGTCGGAATGACAACACAGCGAAATTCCATTCGTATTGTCCTTCAGAACGCAGCACGCCGGAAACTGTCATTCAGAACGCAGCGTAGCGGAGTGAAGAATCTATGAATTGAGATCAGGATTCCAGTACGTCAGAGATTCCTCCTTCGTCGGAATGACAACACAGCAAGATTCCATTCGTATTGTCATTCAGAACGCAGCATAGCGGAAACTGTCATTCAGAACGCAGCGTAGCGGAGTGAAGAATCTATGATTTGGAAGCAGGATTCCACTACGCCAGAGATTCCTCCTTCGTAGGAATGACACACAACAAAATTCCCTTTCGTTAGAATGAAATAAGTTTTTTATCTTCATTGCATGAAGACATTAGGAACCCATAATTACTACGTATATATCCTTACCAATAAAACAAAAACGGTACTCTATATAGGAGTAACAAATAATTTGGCAGAAAGATTATACTACCATTGTAATCCTGAAGCATTCAGTAAAGCATTTACTGCCAAATACAAATGTTTTCATTTGATATATTTTGAACATTACGGAGATATTGAAACTGCCATTTCAAGGGAGAAACAGATGAAAGGTTGGAGTAGAAATAAAAAGGAAACTTTGGTTAATACTACAAATCCAAATTGGCGATTTCTCAATGAAGAAATTTAAAATTTTACGAGGAATTGTTATCAAAACTCAGCACGCCGGAAACTGTCATTCAGAACGTAGCGTAGCGGAGTGAAGAATCTGTGAATTGAGAGCAGGATTCCAGTACGTCAGAGATTCCTCCTAACGTCGGAATGACAACACAACAAAATTCCTCCTTTGTCGGAATGACATTCGTATTACCCTTCAGAACGCAGCGTAGCGGAAACTGTCATTCAGAACGTAGCGTAGCGTAGTGAAGAATCTATGATTTGGAAGCAGGATTCCAGTATGTCAGAGATTCCTCCTTCGTCGGAATGACAAACGAGATTGCTTCTTTGTCGGAATGACAACACAGCAAGATTTCTTCTATCGTTGGAATGACAGGGCCACCTGTTAAAAATTCAAATAAAACATTACATTTGCTCAAATCGTGAAAAGTTAAATGATTATCATCATCCACAGTCGCGGGCAATCGGTTAAACGTGTTTTAAAAGATGAAAAAGTACTGCAAATAAAAAGCACTACTTGCGATTCGGCTTTGTGGGAACTCGCTGAAAAGTTTCCAGATGAATTGATTGCCTGGGTGGAGGATTCAATTTTGAACCAAGTGAATTTTTCGAAATGGAAAAATATTTTCCACCACCAATTGATCATGGCTTCTTATTCGATAAAAACCAGGTTCTTTTCAGATAAAATCGGGTATATTGATCAATCGCCTTACATCAATGTCAATCGAAAGGTTTCTTACGGCACTTGGCAAATGGGCAGTGATGTGGGTGGTATTCATGCATCGGTATTGCTTCGATTCAAATCACTTTTTTCAGAAATTAAAAATTTCGATTACTTATTGAATTCCATTGGAAAAATTGGTCAGGAGAATGGTCTGTTTTGTTATCACGAGCCAAGATTAATAAAAAATGGATCGGCAGAAGCACTTCCGAAGGCATCCAACCAGGAACTTTTTGCTTTCGTTTATCAGCATTACAGCAGCGCTTGGATTTTTGTTCTCTTTTGGTGTTTTTTAAAATATGAAAAAAGCTTTCCGCTAGTTTCGTTCTTGAGAAGTTTTTTCAATAAAAAATATTTTCAGGCTTCAGTGGATTTTTCAGAAATTGAAATCCAATCCAGTAAAAAACTGGATACTTCATCTGAAATCGATGTTGTCATCCCAACAATGGGAAGAACGCAACATTTGATTCAGGTGGTGAAGGATTTGAGTCGGCAGACATTACTTCCGAAGAAAATCATTATTGTGGAACAAAATCCGGATCCAAATTCAAAAACCGAATTGGCGGAACTTTTTATTCAACAGTGGCCTTTTGAAATTGTACATCATTTCATTCATCAAACTGGGGCATGCAATGCGCGAAATTTAGCGCTGACAGAAGTGAATTCTGATTGGGTTTTTTTATTGGACGATGATGTGCGCTTGGAAATTGATGTTTTGGAAAATTTAATGAAGGAAACAAAACTATTGGGATCAGAGGTTTTGTCGTTAAGCTGTCTTCAGAAAAACGAGAAGAAATTTTTCACTCAAATCAAACAATGGGGAACCTTTGGATCTGGAACCAGTATTGTAAAAAAATCTGCCTTGGAAGGTGTTCGATTTTCGACAGTTTTCGAACATGGCTACGGCGAAGACCGCGATTTCGGAATGCAGTTACGATACAAGGGCATTGATGTAGTATATCATCCCGACATTGAAATTTTGCACCTAAAAGCTCCGATGGGCGGATTCAGAAAGAAGATAGAAATGGAATGGGAGCAAGAAAATCCACAACCCAAACCATCACCCACAATCATGGCTTTTGCCATGTTGCACAATACCGAAGAACAAATCAAAGGCTACAAAACCAGCTTATTTTTAAAATTCTATAAAAATCAACCCATTAAAAATCCTTTCAAGTATATTTCTGAAATGAAAAAGCGCTGGAACATCAGTCAAGAATGGGCACAAAAACTTTTGATCATGAATCCCGAAAGGGTGAAATTTATCAGGAATGAAAGATGATGTTGAGAAAATAAGCTCCTCTCCTTTGGGGAGAGGCGGGGGTGAGGGCCTTTCCTTAATCATCTGCACTTTCCAACGTCCGGTTGCTTTACGCACTTTGCTCGAATCCGTTAAACAACAAAGCCTTTATCCAAATCAAATCATCATTGTTGACGGTTCTTTAGACGATCAAACTCAAGAGATGCTCAAGGAACATCATTTTCCGAATCTGGAAAATTTTAAAGTGGATGAAGCCAATCGCGGATTGACAAAACAACGGAATTTC
>DASSWB010000140.1:0-2209 GCA_035705495.1 Salinimicrobium sp.
AAGAGAGTAGAGAAAAGAGAATAGAGAATAGAGAAAAGGGAATGGAGAATGGAAAATAGAGAAAAACAAAAATGATTTATTTAATGAATTAGTAAAAATTTAAGCGACGACATTTTTTGTCGCTATACCATTCTATCTTTGAGTTGTAAAATTAAAACAAATAAAAGATGGAACAACCAAAAACAACAGTAAAAGAAACCAAAATTCCCGAATTAAAAATGATTCCAGGTTTGGAAATTTTTGATCGTCATGATTTTTTAAATGGTCGTGGGCTGTACGTTAGTTTTTTTGGTAAAATTCCCAATCTTCTTGAAATCAGCAATATCAACACCGAAGATTTCACCATTTTCTTCAAGGAAAAATATTCAGAAGCGATTTTAAAAGAATATTGTTATAAAACCAATATCAAAAAAGACAAGGAAGAATATGAAGATGCCGTCTATTTGTTAAAAGGTGAGCTTCTGCTTCAAATTAATTCCCAAAACTATCTTGAAATTTATTCTCAGGCGCAAAGTCTCAACGATTTATCGGAACTTTTTGAAGACATTAAAAAATTCCGACGAAAGAAAAAGAAGCCAAAGAACGAAATAAGCCTCATTGTCCCTTGTCATGGTTCTTTGGGTACGGAAAGGGTAAAATTCAAAAATCCCAAAATCAATTTGGAGGAAAATTATAATGATGATTTTCTGGAAATCCATCAAAATGTTGTGCAACAACTCAATAAAAAGCAGGAAAGCGGACTTGTTTTATTCCACGGAAAACCGGGAACTGGAAAAAGTACTTATTTGCGCTATCTCGTAAAGAAATTGAAAAAGGATGTCATTTTCGTTTCTCCCAAAACTGCGGGTTCCTTGGATAATCTTGAAATCACGAAACTTTTACTCGACAACAAAAACACGGTCTTGATCGTGGAAGATGCGGAAGAATTGATTGTGAGTCGAAACAATGAAAGAAATTCGAATCTTTCAACTTTGCTAAATATTACAGACGGAATTTTAGGTGAATGTCTGGGAATTCAAATTATTGCTACTTTTAATACCGACGTGCAAAATATTGATAAAGCTTTGCTTCGGAAAGGAAGACTGAAAATTTCTTATGAATTCAAGGAACTTTCCGTGGAAAAAACCAACAAATTGCTGGAACAGCAAGAGATTGAAGCTGTGGTAAATCAACCGATGAATTTGGCGGATATTTTCAATTTCACAAACAATGACGGTTACAATCAGCCGCTGAGGAAAGCAGTCGGTTTTCGGAATTAAAACGTTTTTTTGTATAAAAAAACCAAACATCTTTTTCAAAAATGAAAATTCAGAAATCAATAATAATCTTTATGCTATTGCCTTTCTTGGCTTCTGCACAGGGAATTTTACAGGAAAATCAGTATGGAAAGCAATTATATTTTGTCGATGGAACTTATCTTCGGACGGAAAATGCTTACGGCGACCGACTCGTTTATTGGGATCCGCCTTATTTGAAACAGGAAGATCAATATGGCGAGAAATTATATTGGATTGAAGGCGAGGAAGTTCGGGAAAAGGACCAATACGGAAATAAATTGTTGTTTTTTGATGGTTTGTATATCAGGGAAAAGGATCGGTACGGCGAAAAACTTTATTTCCTTGACGGACTCAAACTTCGGCGAGAGGATCAATATGGCGAAGTACTGTATTATTTTAAAACCATTCCGGAGAAATGGATGATTGCTTTTTTGATTTTAAAAAATGATTGAAATGAAAAATTCCAAAGAAATGGAAAACGATCGGGATAAAATTCTATATCTCCACGGACTCGAAAGCAGATTAAGTGACCCGAAAAGGGAAATGTTGGAAGAATACGGTGAAGTGATTGCGCCAGACTTGGATTATCGAGAAGATCCGAACATTATTGAAACTTTGAGAAAACGCTATGAAGATGAAAACTTTTCAGCGATAATAGGCAGCAGTATGGGCGGATTTGCAGGCTATTATTTGGCGAAAATAATGAAGGTTCCGGCGCTATTGTTTAATCCGGCGCTTCCGTATCGTTCTGTTGATCAAAACATTCCTGCTAATGTTCCCGAAAATTTTGAAGAATGGGTTCATTTGGTTTTGGGTGCGAAAGATCCGACGATAAAAGCAGCGGATACCTTCAAATTTCTGTCGGATCATCTTCCAAATTCAGAAATGTTTGCCATTCATTTGAAAGGAGAACTAAAACATAGGATTCCGCT
>DASSWB010000141.1:0-8817 GCA_035705495.1 Salinimicrobium sp.
TTACTTCTTCAATTCCAATTTTTCGGCAAAATAATCACAGAAATCCTTCATGGTTGCTGTCATTTTTTCGTCCTGTGTGGCACGGTTAAAAGTGTCGCTCATCGCTACCAATGTTTGGTGGAAAAACTTTTTCATTTCATCTACCGGCATTTCTTTTGTCCAAAGATCTATTTTTAAAGTTTCTTGACTTTTACTATCCCAAACCGATAACAAAACTGCTTTTGCTTCCGCGTTTTCCACGCCTCCATCTTCGGCTGACCAGTTTAATTTTTCTGGAACTTTATTCTCGTCCAAACCGACTTTTATCCTAACTTCCGATTCTTTATGTATTGCCATTATTTTGCTGGTTTATAATTTGCTTTATTAAATATGTGTTCTGAATCCATGATTAAAAGTTGTCTTGTCGACACATCATTGTCTTCCATATATTTTCTAACAATTTGCCACCCAATGTACCAACCAATTCTATCTGGCGATTCCGCATCGAGCTGCAGATAAAACTTGCTGAAAGGTCCTGGATTCAAAAACCTTCTGTGCAAATCTGTATTTGTATCAAAAAGAACTTCATTTTCAACAAAATACCTCCAAATTTCTTCTTCGTTTTCACGCGCCCATTTTATTTCCTCTTCAGTATATCCTATTTTCTCGGCATCCGAATTTGATGGAATCAGTAAATCTTTTAAATACAGAATTTTTCCGTAGTAAATCATAGAAGACAAAAACGTTCTGGCGTTGGGTTTCGGCACCAACTGCTTCGCATAGGCTTCGGCAACATCCGGAATGAGCTGGGAAGGTTCGAAATTCTTTTTTAAAAAATCTTGAATACCAATATAAAAGGGATGACCTTTTCCCAAATAAGTATCGAGTGAAATCAACAGCAAGCTATCGGCCACAATGACCTTGTTTGTATAATCGACTTCTGAGGTGATGGTTACGACTGTTGGACTTTTAAACTCGGGAAAGAAATATTTCAAATGTTGAAAAAGGCTGTGGAGATCATCTTTTTGTTTCGAAAAATCTTTAAACGCGTTGGTGACTGCCGTGTCCAGTTCAAATTGAATCGGATCATTCATTTGCGAGACCCATACACTGTCATGAAATTGTTCCGGAAACAAATAAGGATATTTTCCTTTCAAGTTTTTTAAATCTGAAGAATCCGCTTCCGCAAATTCCTGATCAAATCTCAGCACCTCAACCGCTACATCAATCTGTTCGATTTCCTTTTCCACGTCACTCTGTTTTTCGCACGAAAAAATGAAAACACAGAGTAAAACAACACTAATTTTTTTTATCATCGCAACAGATTCTGGATTCTATAAATGATGGTTTTCGAAAATTTTGGTTAACTTTATTTTCTCCGCAAAGTTAGAAATTACAAATTCAAAATCATTATAAATGCAGACAGAAAAAACCATTGATTATATCGTAGATTGGCTTAAGACTTATGCCGTAAATGCAAAAATGAAAGGCTTTGTTGTAGGCATTAGCGGTGGTGTAGATTCTGCAGTGGTTTCAGCTTTATGTGCAAAAACGGGAATGCCTACATTATGTGTTGAACTTCCCATTCATCAACCTGTAAATCAGGTTACCCGAGCAGAGGAACATATTTCCGGTTTAAAAAAACGCTTTTCAAACGTGACCAATATTGCAGTAAATCTTACATCGGTTTTTGAAACCTTTGTCAGTGCCGTTCCGCATGCGCAGGAAAATCCGAACCTGCATCTTTCCTTGGCAAATACCCGTGCGAGATTACGAATGACCACTCTTTATTATTTCGCCGGATTGCATCATTTTTTAGTAGCGGGAACAGGAAATAAAATTGAAGATTTTGGAATCGGATTTTTTACGAAATATGGAGATGGAGGCGTAGATTTGAGTCCGTTGGCCGATTTATTAAAAAGCGAAGTTTATAAAATTGCCGAACACCTACCAGTACCGGAATCTATTTTGCAGGCAGCGCCTACCGATGGATTGTTTGAAAACAGTCCGAGCGATGAAGAACAAATAGGAGCCTCTTATGATGAATTGGAATGGGCAATGGCAAATGCCGAAGAAATTGACACCAATTTTACCGAACGTCAACAAAAGGTCATGAATATTTACAAACGATTAAACAAAGCAAATACGCACAAGATTGAACCCATACCAGTGTGCAATATTCCTATTCATCTAAAAAATTAAGACTTTTATCGAATTTTCTTCATTCTTGAAGATTTGGTGGGTTTATTATTTTAGCTTTGCAATAGATTAGAAACCAAAGACATATAGAAGGTTTTTTAGATTTAGAAAAAATGAACAGTATTTTGATTGCCGATCCGCATCCCATTACAGAAATGGGTTTGGAAGCATTATTGGAGAAAGAATCGAACTTTCAAATCATGGGAAAAGTTTCTTCTGGGAATGAACTGTTCAAATTTTTGCGCAAATCTATTCCTGATGTTCTTATCATGGAAATTGATTTACCACAAATAAACGGAATAACAGCTTTAAGGACCATAAAAGCGGAGTATCCATCAACAAAAATTTTTATTTTCAGCAGTCATTCCGAAGAAATGTATGCCTTGAGCGCAATTAAAGCGGGAGCTTCAGCCTATTTGGCAAAATCTTCAAAACCGGCTGTTATTTTACAAGCAATCAAACAAGTTGCACGCGGCGGAATTTTTCTGAATGAAAAAATTACCGAAAAATTAAACACACCTTCCAAAAACCAGTTGGTTTCCCGATATCAAAAATTATCAACCCGTGAAATGGAGGTATTAAACCTTCTTTCGAATGGAAAAAGGAATAAAGATATAGCGGAAGCTTTGAACATTAACGAGAAAACTGTTAGCACATACAAAACACGTCTGCTGAAAAAATTGAAAATTGACAATCTTGCCGATTTGATCAACCAGTCTAGATTGTTGGAGTTTAAAACTACATAACCCGATTCAGTTTTCCCGAAATTACCTTTTTGAGCGTAAGATAATCCAGTATTTCTTCAAGTAAAGTTGTAGATGTTTCTGAAGATGCTTCCTTCGCTTCTTGGGAAAGTTCATTGATTTTTTCAGAAACCAAATATCGACGAAGTGAAAGGATTGTTTCACTCACCAATCTTCCAACGGTTTGTTTTTTATCTTTCACCCAAATATCCTTTTTTTCCCATTCATGAAGCACGTATTGTTCCTCATCCATCAAGATATTGGTTATTTCTCCCCCACTCTCCGCGTCCAATCCGTTGATAAAAGTATCAAGCGCGAAAGAATCGGGGGATTCATTGAACTGGTTGATTAACTTGACATAGATGTTTCTAAAGTTTTCATTTGTAAAAGCAATCTCATCTTCCTGCAAATCCAAATATATTTTTTCAAAAACCCGTGCTTTTGTTATCTCCGTCACAAGATTTACTTCACCTTTTTCATTTTCCTTCAGAACCAAATCTTCAAACTCTTCTTCCATTATTCCGTATAACAACAGCAAACTAATAATCATTTTTTCAAGTTCGTAAAGCTGATTTACCTTTTGTTGTGCGTCTTCAGATTTTTGCGCAACGACTTCCATTTTATGCGTTTTCTTCGGATTTGATCTTGCCGAAGCATTTTTTCCAGCGTCCATTTGCGCCAAAGTCGAAAAAAGTACATCTTCGGAAATTTCCATTATCCGTGCACATTCCTGTACGTAGATTTCTTGCTGAATAATGTCTGGAATTTTAGAAATGGAAACAACCATATCGCGGATCAGCCCTGCTTTCTTCACCGGATCAGTTTTTGCCTCATCCATTAAAAGCGAAGCTTTGAAAGCGATAAAATCTTTGGAATTCTCATTTAAATATTCCTTTATTTCTTCCAATCCGCGATTTCGGGCAAAATTATCGGGATCTTCACCTTCAGGAAAGCTGCAGACTTTTACGTTCATGCCCTGCTCCAAGATCAAGTCGATCCCCTTTATTGAAGCCCTTAATCCTGCTGCATCACCATCAAAAAGTACCGTAATATTTTTCGTCAATCGGTTGATAAGTCGGATTTGCCCAGGAGTCAACGCCGTTCCAGAAGAAGAAACCACATTCTCAATGCCGCTTTGATGCATTTGAATGACATCGGTATAACCTTCCACCAAATAACAGTTATCTTCTTTAGCAATTGCCTGCTTAGCATGAAAAATTCCGTAGAGCACATTGCTTTTATGGTAGATTTCGCTTTCGGGAGAATTGAGATATTTTGCTGCTTTTTTATCTGAAGTTAAAATCCGCCCTCCAAATCCCAATACTCTACCCGACATAGATTGAATTGGAAACATGACCCGAGCTTTAAATCGGTCGAATTTTTTATCTTCTTTGACAATGGTCAATCCGGTTTTTTCCAAATATTGGAGATTGAACCCATTTTTTAAAGCTTCATTGGTAAATGCGTCCCATTCATCCAAACAATAACCAAGCTGGAACTTTTTTATTGTTTCCAAAGAAAATCCTCTTTCCTTGAAATAACTCAGTCCTATCGCTTTTCCTTTCTCGGTTTCGTGAAGTATCTGCTGAAAATATTTACTCGCATATTCAGAGACCAAATACATGCTTTCACGCTCATCGGCCTGTAATTTTTCCTCTTCATTTTGAACCGTTTCCTCTATCTCGATATTATATTTATTCGCCAAATACCGAATTGCTTCGGGATAGGTAAAGTGTTCGTGTTCCATTAAAAAAGCCACAACATTCCCTCCTTTTCCGCTACTGAAATCTTTCCAGATTTGTTTCACTGGTGAAACCATAAACGAAGGTGTTCGCTCGTCACTAAACGGACTCAAACCTTTAAGGTTGCTACCCGATTTTTTCAGATTCACAAAATCGGCTATAACCTCCTCTACCTGCGCGGTTTCAAAAACTTTATCTATGGTATTTTTTGAAATCAAAAAATTGGGATTTATGTTTTAGGAATGTGTAAAAGTAACTAAAATTGAATATTTAAGATCGTCGTCATTCCTATTTTATTAAAGAATATTTTCGGTTGGAGAGACCGTAAAAATGTCATTCCGACGAAGGAGGAATCCCTGGCGTTGAGGAATTCTGCTTCTCATTCAAAGATTCTTCATTCCGCTATCGCTGCATTCAGAAAGACAAGTTATTATGAATTGCGTGGGAAAACGAATTTTCTAACAAAAAAGACCCAACTTTCGCTGGGTCTTCTTCAAACAAAAACAAATCAGCAGTTAATCTATATCGAATCTCAATCCTACCGAAAAATTATGTTGCTCCACAAGTGCATTTTCAAAAATTGGGTTCAGGTCGTATTTTACATATAGGGCCGCACCGCCAAATCCCATGTATCCGCTTAATCCGTAAATGAATTCGCTTGTATTGTGATCGCCTTTGATTTTGTCTTTTTCATCTCCATATTTTAGTTTTTGTCGTGCGCCCAAACCAAATCCCGCGTAACCTCCCAAACCAATTTTGATTTTATCTTCTGTCGAGAATCTTAGGGATTCCTCTGTTTCGGTTCTGGTTGAGGGACCAAATTCAAAATGTATGGGGAACACCAAATTATCCATTCTGAATTTCGATTTCTCCAACCTTTCCGGATGTTCCACCAAAAGCATTTCGCCATCGGCTTGTTTTACAAAATATCTGTTGTCCGTAGGTTTTAATCCGTTGAACATAAAAGAGAAACCATATTTGAATCTGAGCCAGTTCGAATTTTGGAACACACGCGTTTTCCAAGCCCAACCAATTTCAAAGAAACGGCTTCCCGCTATTTTATAATCTGAATCACCAATTGATTGGCCTTCCTTCAAAGCATTATTAAATCCGACCGCGATCACCATATCTGAATACGTCCTGCGGTCATAAATTTTCCTATTTCGAGGTGTTTCCCAGTTCACAATGCCATTCCCAAATCCTAAACTCAACACGGTTTTCCCACCTTCCGCAGGCAAAAATCCTTCTGTACCATTTCTTTCCAACAATGCAATTTTATTATCAATAATTGCAGTCCGATTTTTAATATTCAAAGCTCTTTCTTTTGCAGCTTCTTCCTTTAATCTGTCAGCCTCAGCAACTGTAATTTCTCCCGCTTCCAATCTTTTGTTGATTTTCTCGACTTGAATTTTAAGGGCTTGCCTTTCCTCTATTTCTATGTCGTCCTTTTCCAATCGCAATTCAAGGATTTCCTCCTGGATTTCTTCACGGATTTGTTTGGTTGAATCTTCCTGTTTTGACTTATCCTCTTTGGTTTGTGCGTTCACCGTAGTCAATGCTACGCTGAGTATCATCAATGTGATACTTAAAGTAATTGTTCTCATGGTTTTAGTGGTTTTCCCATTTATCTACCGATTTTTACCGGGAAAGACAATGGATTAATTAATGAATAATTGATTGATGAAATAAATTATTTTTTCTCGGCCATTGCAATTTTAATATTTGAAAATCCTGTTTTTATCATTTCAAAAACTTCGTTCCGGAACGACCTATCGATATCTGCTTCAACGTCTTGAAGCAAATCTTCCGAATTCACAACGTTTTGATTATATGACTGATCTAAAATAATTTCCCTTTGAGCTTGTGCCAATAAATCATCGACTTCTTTTTCTACCGAATACTCTTGTTTTCCGACATTGATTTCAGCTATTTCGTAATTGGATTCCCTCGTTTCAGGTTCAATGAAATCCTTATGAATTGGTTTCATTTCTTCACTTCTTTCTGGAACAAGTGCCGGTTTTTCAGAATTCGAAAAAGTATGCGCTACTTTTTCTGCGCGAATAACCGATTTTTTTATTTCTGAAATATGCGGTTTTTCCGCAATCGTTTCTGCATTATTCTCTTCTGAATCTACAAGCCGGGTTTCTTCGGAATTGATTTGCGTTGGAGTTTCTACAATTTCAGGTTCTGTATTGACCGGATTCTTAAAAATTACCGAACCTATAAAAATTCCTACTGCAACCGCGGCTGCAATGCCCAACCACCAATATTTGGTCAATTTTTTACTTTCCTGATTGGCATCCAGTTTAGAGTACAACCGATCCCAACTTTTTTCAGAAGGTTCAATTTCCCTACTTTGCAGCTGCTCTTTCATTTTATTTTCTATACTACGTAGTGCCATATTCCGATGCGTTTGATGAATTAATTTTTTCTTGTAAAATTTTTCTGGCCTTGAACAACTGTGATTTTGATGTTCCTTCTGAAATATTCAGCATTTTTGCTATTTCATGATGCTGGTATCCTTCAACCGCAAACAAAACAAAAACCATTTTATAACCTTCCGGCAAATCATCGATCAAGCTTTGTATATAATCAAGTTCCAACTGCGAATTAATATTGTTCGACACCTCTGGAACCGACTGAACAACATCAGCAGCAAAATTTTTTCTTTTGTTGCTCCTTAAGAAGGAAATACATTCCCTGATCATTATTTTTCTAATCCAACCTTCAAAACTTCCTTCGTTTTTGAAATTTTTCAGATTGGAAAAAACTTTGAAAAATCCGCCGACCATAACTTCTTCGGCATTGTGAACGTCTTTTATATATTGCCTGCATACACTCAGCATTTTGGGCGCATACTTACTGTATATTTTATGCTGCGCTTCCCGCCCATTTCTTGCAGCCTTTTTAATAAGCTGCGATTCATTATTATATAGCTGAATTACTTTCACGTAAAATTTTTGAAGCCTTCTATTATAATAGACGCAAAAAAGCACCGAAAGGTTGCCCGCCGATTATTTTTTATTTTGAAAAATTAAATGTTTTAAGGTAAACTAATTATAATCAATGGATTACATCGGAAAAAATTATTTTTTTCTTTCAATAACATAATTCACCATCAATTCTAAGGCATCCCGATAATTGGTTTTTGGATATTCATGTAGAATTTCGAGTGCTTCTTCTTGAAATTCCTTCATTTTGGAAACTGCATAAGTCAACCCCCCATTTTCCTTTACAAAAGCAATCACTTCCTTGACCCTTTTTCGGTCTTTGTTGTGGTTTTTAACCGAATTGATTATCCATCGCCGATCCTTTTCCGAAGCATTATTTAATACATTGATAAGCGGAAGTGTCATTTTCTGTTCTTTGATGTCGATACCTGTAGGTTTTCCGATTTGTTCATTGCCATAATCGAATAAATCATCTTTTATCTGAAAAGCGATTCCTATCAACTCACCAAAGCGTCTCATTTTGGCAACATCATCAGATTCAGGTTTCACCGAAGCGGCACCCAAACTACAACATGCAGCAATTAAGGTAGCAGTTTTTTGTCGGATAATATCAAAATAGACTTCTTCCGTAATATCAAGACGGCGTGCTTTTTCAATCTGTAAAAGTTCTCCTTCGCTCATTTCACGAACCGCAACCGAAATAATTTTCAGTAAATCAAAATCGTTGTTGTCTATGGAAAGCAACAAACCTTTTGAAAGCAAATAATCACCTACCAGGACCGCAATTTTGTTTTTCCAAAGCGCATTTATGGAAAAGAAACCGCGACGACGGTTGGAATCATCAACAACATCATCATGTACAAGCGTGGCGGTGTGGATTAATTCTATAACCGCAGCACCACGATAAGTACGTTCATTCACTTCACCTTCCGACACCATTTTGGCGACCAAAAAAACAAACATGGGTCGCATTTGCTTTCCTTTTCGATTTACAATATAATGCGTGATTCGGTTTAAAAGCGCCACCTTGGATGACATGGATTCTGAGAACTTTTTCTCAAAAAGCTCCATCTCATGTTGCACCGGAAGTTTAATTTGTGAAATGATTTTCATAAGGCAAAACAAATATAGGTAAAGTCATATGATTTTTTTTTCAAAAAAATTAGGCTTTCCAATAGTTTTTCCTAATTTTAAAGCTTGAAC